>JAYVMJ010000704.1:0-8345 GCA_043759025.1 Verrucomicrobiota bacterium
ATCTGCTCGTCGAAGGAAAATTGCACACGCGACTACGACCAGTACGCGATTTCGCGTGCCGGTTGAAGATCTTTCCGCGGCAAGCCATGCCACCATTGCTCCGGGCAATAAATAGTCCCACGAGTGGAAAAGATTGGTATCTCCGCCGATTTTGACGAACGCGATAAATCCCACGGGTAACATCGCAGCAAAAACGAGAACTGTGAGGAGAAAAAAACGGCCGCTTTGAGTGCCTCGACTGGGCCACCTTTTGGCGATACCGAGCAAACTCACACCAATGCAGGGCAGGCCTATTTGAGCGGCTATTGGCCAGATCCGCGAGGTAAGTCTGGCGCCGAAATTATCAACCCACGGTAATTGGCCGGGAATGGCGACGAGATTGAGCCAGAGGTTTGCCCAACCAAATGCCGCGACTGAGAGCGCCAGCGAGACTAGATTTAGAACAACAACCCAACCAATATAAGGTAATATGGAGCGGGAATTGTCCGTGAGGAGAAGATAAGCCAACTGCGCGACAACGAGGAAAACCGCTATTTGCTTTGACCAAATGCCGAAGGTGCAAAATAGCGCGGCGATTTGCAAATGGATGGTGTCTGGGCGCAAAAGGCGGGCGAGGCACCAGCAGGAAAGCAGCCCGAAGGCTATGGCGGCGTGGTCGGCTACTTGAAATATCAAGTTTGGCCGGGGAATGAGCAGAACCGCAATGCAGAGCGCAAGCCATCTGATTGCCGGCGTACGGACTCGGAGCTCGTTTGAAGAAAAAAAAATCAAAGCAAGCGGGGAAATCACGACGACAAAATTGACAAGACTTGCGAGATGAAGCGCGCCGGCGACGCTGGAGGCGAACGTTGCCGGCAAATTGATCAGTATTCCAATCGGACCGTAAATCCAAGTAAGGAGCGGGCCTCCGCCAATAAGAGGATAGGGATTGATTCTTTCACGAAGGGCGAACGCGGGGGCGAGCCGGGCCTCGTTCCAAGCATAAGCCGGGAACTCGCACCATGCGCTCCACAGGCAAAAAAGGCATGCGACCGCTGATGCGGCCAAAGCGAGATAGACTAGGCGAACAGGCTTTGGATCGAACCGCGTCACGTTTTTCGGCCAGCTGGTTTTTTGGCGTTCCCGTTCGAATTGCCAACATTTTGTATGACATACCGACGTACGGTGCTTCTTGATGAAAGTAAGACGTTTGGGGAATGAAGCACGATTTTAGTTTCTATTGTTCGTGAAGGCTAAGGTTCAGAAAACGGTCTGAATACAAATCATACAATGAGAACATCGGTGTGGGCATGATCGGGGGCGACTCCGACAAGGTTTTTAAAAAGGGATGCTGGAGAATCTGTGAGCGCACGGCGGGCTCGTTCGAGAGCAAAATAAAACGGATTTTTCTCTTGCGCAGGCGATCCATGGTAGGCGCCAACTGAGCGGAGGGCTCAAAAATGAAGCGAATGCATGGACTATTCAGTGATATTGGCCGAGCACCAAGGCGTGTCAGTAGGGTGAAACTATAAGGATCAGAGACGAGCACCGAAAATGAGTTAGCGGCGTTCGCGATGTTCGCCCAGCAAGGATGATGGTTCCACTGCGCGCTGTTGTCGCGGTAACTTTCCCACGCGAGCATCGGCCGATTCCACCAGAGCACCGCATGATCAAATGGCATGAAAAGGGACCGTTGCGCTGCGTCAACTATGAGGGGAATCAACAGCACGGCGGGCAGCCAACGCATTTTCGATTTCAATGAGCGTGCGAGCAGCGAGCCACCTGCCGCGGCCCCAAGAGCAATGGCAGGAGTTAGAACCCGGAGGGAATATATTGCGCCACCGGAGGTTTCGTTGATCGACCATAACCAAAGTGCAATCATGGCCACAATGGCGACCAGCCAGGGGACCTGTCGTCGGCGGGGATTCAACATATCCGCGATGCCGAGGATTAGCGGAGCTCCAGCCAAGATGCAGACCAGCGTGATAAGCAATGCGGGCCTGGCGGCCACAGTCCCCAGGCCCATCAGATTTTTAACGATTTGGGCGTATTCGTCCTGGACGGGATTGGAGGGGAAGAGGCCGCCGAGGCCGTGGCTGTAGAGCGGATTTCCGGTCTTGAGCCAATTGCGCAGGTACCACGGAAAGGCGACAAGTGCCGCAGTGAAAATAAATTCCAGCCATCCCCGCCGGGAAGTCTTTCCACCTATCAGCGTCAAACCACCCAACAGGATAAATACGAGTCCGTATTCGCGCGCGAGAGCCCCGGTACCGGCGGCGATGCCGGCCCAAATCATCCAGCGGCTTTCCGGATTTTCGCGATGCCGCTCGATAAAGAGAAACATGGCGGTGAGTGACAGCGTCGTGAGCCCGATTTCCTGTCCCATCGCCACCGCCCAGAGCAATAACGGGCTGGTCGCCAGCAGCGTCAGTGAGGCGCAACCTGCCGACCGGCCTCCGCGATGGGCGGCCAGATGATATATGGTTAGAAATAGCAGAAGCGCCTGCCCGATGACAACGGGAGCGGTCGCCCATTCCACCGCTTTTCCCAAGCTAAGGTAGGTCCAGAAGTACAGGCTTGAAACCAGCGGAGCGATGCCATCACACCAGTCGTAATGTTGGAAATCCGCGCCGGTCATCGCCGGATAAAAATGAAGATTGCCCTGATTCAGCATCTGCCTGGCCAGAAAATCCCAGCGGAAGAAATTATCGAAACCGGAAAGCGGATCGAGCGAAGCCCGGATCGCGATCGCGGCTAATCCGAGGCCAGCGGGTAATAAGAGCCAATGATAGCCTTGCCAATGCCACGGCGGACGAATGCCGCCGTCGGCTGGACCGGCAACGCGTTTTCGAAATTTCGTTGCAACCGCCAGAATGGCGCAAATGACGGCGAGCCCGCCGGCGACATGACTGACGGTGAGAGCCACGTTCAATGCGTCCAGCATCAAGATCAGATTGAACAGCAGCGCCGCCGATCCGAGAAAGGCGGCGACTGGATCGCGCTTGGTGCCCAAGCACCTGCCCAATAGCCATCCGGGTGCAAGCAAGCCGATCGCCAGCAGGAAAGGAAACAGTGCGTAGTTCGGTAAAGCCACGAGTGCCCGGAAATATATTCACCGTTACTAATCCGGCACAAGAACCGTCATTCTCCGATCAGGATTTCACCAAGATTTTCAGAGCCGGTTCCCCGCAACAGCAGCAGAGTATCCGATGGCGAAAGGGAGTGGTCGCCATGGTCGAAATCGATCCGGAGGTGCACGGGGCCCTTCAGGGTAAGCGGCCATGTCGCTCGGGTGGATTCGGCCATTGCCAGACCGGCGGAATTGATCGGCGTGACTACGGCCAGCGCGTTCGTTCCGTTCAGGAGGAGAGGAGACGCCTGATCGTTGGCGGAACTTTTCATCTCGATGGCGACAATCGGTGTGCCTTCGCCGATCAAATTGAAATCAAGTCGGGTATCGTGGGGCTGGCTCTTGTTGTCGGATGCATTCCGGGACTTTAGCGCCGAAACATTGAGTGGTGCGGCGATTCTCTCGGAGCGTACCCAAAAGGCGAATCCGTCGATTCGGAAGGCCCGGCGGAAGTGCTGATGAACATAGTCCCATAGGATTCCCCTCATCGGTAGGTGGTTTGCCTGCATCATTTCCAACAACGATTCCTGTCCGATCACGACCGCGCGAGGCGTTCGTTCAAGAACGTCAATAATCGCCTGCTGCTCCTGGTCGTTTAGTAGGGTGAACCACAGGGTCGTGTTTTTGTCCGTGGGAGTCGGGAGGCCCGTCCAGAGGTTAAAACTGAACATCCCCGGCATCGAAAAAAGTAGATCGCTGTGAACCGCGGCGTTGATCGAAAGGATTCGGTAACTGGCCGCCTGAAGTTCCGGCAAACGCAGCTGCGCTGCGCCCGGAAGTTCCAATGGCACTCCAGCCGCATAGCGACGCCGGGCGTGAAATGCGGTCCAACTTGTCTTCGCTAGCACTACGACAACAAGCAAAGTGCTCACGGTCGACCATCGGGCGAAGATCATCGTTTTCGACGATGATCGTGAAAGCAGCCAGAGTCTTACGTCGCCAAGCCCGAGCGCAACCAGCGGTATAAAGAGAAAAACGCCCCAGCTTTCCTGGCTTCCTCCGACGGGGTAGGCATGGAGGAATTGGAGGAGTAAAATGGTCGCAAGGAGACTTCGTGTGGCACGATTACCGGTAGTTGTTTCGATGGATTGCAGCGGGATAGTCCAAATCCAAATCAACGGCGCAACATAACTGAAGATCGCTCCCACCGCGCGGAAATTGATGAGCAGTGCGAATCCGACGACGAGAGCCGATCCGGTGGCTATTCGCAACCCGATGAGGAGTCGATCGGCCGCTTGATTGGAAAGACGTCTACAAATCCAGCGATGAAAGCCGGCTAAAACCAGTGAAAGGCCGGCGACAATTACACTGCCCGGACGCCAGTCCACTGGATAGGAGTAATTTCCCGGATGACGCAAGGGTCCGAGGATGACTCCTTCGAGAAGCCCGGCGGCGGAAGTGCCCCGGAACCAGATCGAGAACAAAATTGAAAATGCAAGAACGACGGCGGCAGCCGAAAAAGTGGCTGCGTGCCTTCGCGTGAAAAGTGCTTCGCCTTTTGTTGAGATCGCGAGAGAGACGGCTCCGCCGGCAAAAAGCGCCAGAAAAACCTGAATCCACGTCTCGCGGATAAGCGTGTGCATCAAGGTCCCAGCCATTACAATAAAGAGCACTGGGGCGATCGGTGTGATTGTCCGGCGTACGCGCTCCGACGAGGCATTCGTCATCGCCCAAACTGTCACGGACACAAAATAGAAAACGCCGATGTTGATCTTGGTCAGAAGGAGGAACGCACCCGTGCAACCGACGACGACGGCCGCTGCGGATAACCTTTTCAGGTCAATCAACCTCGCGGTGATGACCAGCGAGGCAGCAAGAATGAAACAGATGAGTGAGCCGGGATGAAAAGGCTCATCGGTGATGAAATATAAAAACAGGAATGTGGCCGCCAAGGTGAACAGACTGAGGCTGCCAGACCTCGTTTGTCGCCGGACTAGCAACGCACAGCACGTCGCGGTGCCGATCCAGAATGCCAAGGTGGCCAATCGCGCCCAAGTGTGATCGACCGGCTGTCCAATAACATGCTGAAACACGTCCCACAGCGCGTAAAACGCCGGTCCGTACTGGCTGTAAATGGTTTCGTAAAGGTGGCCGCGGGCGAAATAGTCGCGCGCTGAGAGCAATATGTAGCCCTCGTCGTCGTACACGGCGAAGCTCGCGAAAAGCATCCAATATCCGGTTGCCGCGAGCGTCGTGAAGAGAAGCACAACAGCTAGCGGTAGTCCGATTTTCTTGATCATAGATCGAACCCAGCTGCTTTGCTTGTGCGCATTTCGTACCTGCGTGGTTGATTTTTGTCGGAGGAATCGGACTATCCAAACACATTGTACTTCACGATGGCGTAGATGGCGCGGAAACCATCGCGCCAGCCGATTTTTTTCCCTTCGGCGTAGGTTCGGCCATAATAGGAAATTCCGACTTCATAAATTTTGCATTCCGGCAGCCGCGCCACTTTCGCGGTGATCTCGGGTTCAAATCCGAAACGGTTTTCCTCGATCTTTATTTTCTGCAGGACTTCGCGGCGGAATAATTTGTAGCACGTTTCCATGTCCGTGAGATTGATCCCCGTGAACATGTTCGAAAGCAGGGTGAGAAACCGGTTGCCGACCATATGCCAGAAATAAACGACCCGATGAGCCTCCGCGCCCATGAAGCGTGAGCCAAAGACGACGTCGGCCTTGCCGTCGACGATGGGTTTAAGGAGTCGCGGATATTCCTGCGGATCGTACTCGAGATCGGCGTCCTGGACGATGACCACGTCGCCTGTCGCGGCCGCGAAACCGGTGCGGAGCGCTGCTCCCTTGCCGCAATTTACCGGATGATAAATAACCTGGCTTACGAGTGGTGCGATTTCCGTGCGTAAAAGTTCTGCCGTTCCATCGGTTGAACAATCGTCCACGACGATGATTTCCTTTTCGCTTACCGGTGCGTTTCGCACCGCGGCGACGATTTCGTGAATGGTTTTTCTTTCGTTATAACACGGAATGACGATGGAAAGCCTCATGGAACGTGGACGGACTTTAGGGAATGGCCGGAAGGGGGGAAGACATTTCCTGCCAACGAACTAACCCTTTTAAAAGCTACTGCGGTGGGAAAATAATACGGGCACGACGCCTGAAATTAGACTCACTTTCTTTCACTCCCGCCTTCCAACAACCGTCCGGCTCCCGCGTAGGAAACTGAGGCGAGGGACCTCGGGGTTAAGAGACCCGGTCCTTGTTCCGGTGCGATCCGCCAAACAGCCGATACAAAACGCCGAAGACCATTCCAAAGGGGATAACGAGGAAAAAACAAATAACACCTAAGAACTGAGCGACGGAATGACTGGAAAAGGGGTTTTTAAGAGATGGCAAAATCATGGGGTAAAACACCTATATTTAATAGGGTAATCAAGGCGAAATTAATTTAAAATGTTTGGCCATACCCAAAACACCTTCTTTCTCAGTTAAAATCGGCCCGGTTCCTCTCGTTCTAAACGGGGGGGGCAATATTCAGTACTTATTTCCAATTCCTTCGTTCACGTGTCCACGCGCTCATGGGTCGACCGTTTCATTCCCGATTTTCTGAGACGAAGATGTTACGGGGAATTCAGCGATTTGTCGGAAGGAACTGAAGCGCGATTTCCCGGAATCAAACCGGCCATGCGCTCATGACTGCTGATCGGTGGCGGGCGCAATTGCCGCCCATTCGGTGTCCGTCAGCTTCAATGAAACCGCGTCGATATTCTCTTTCAAGTGCTCGACGTTGCCTGTTCCCGGTATGGGCAAAATCACCGACGATCGATGCAGCAGCCACGCGAGGCAAAGTTGCGAAACTGTCGCGCCGTGGCGTTTGGCTGCTTCTGCCAGCGGCCCACCCGGGCGGGTCATTTCGCCGCCGGCAAGCGGGAACCACGGAATAAATCCGAGGTTGTGCGTCGTGCAGTAATCAAGGGCCTCTTCGCTCTGCCGGTTGCCGAGGTTGTAGAGATTTTGCACGCTGACGATCGCCACAGTTTTCCTGGCTTGCTCGATCTCTGCCACCGATACTTCGGACAAACCGATATGACGGATTTTGCCGGCTTTTTGCAGATCCTTGAGCGCGCCGAGCGATTCGGCGACCGGCACTTTGGCATCGATGCGGTGGAGTTGATAAAGATCGATGCAGTCCACTTTCAACCGGCGCAAACTCATCTCGACGCACTGGCGCAGATATTCCGGGCGACCGACCGGGGCCCATTGTTCGGGTCCTGAACGCGTCAGGCCGCCCTTGGTCGCGATTACTAATCCCGCCGGATACGGATGCAGCGCTTCGGCGATGAGACGTTCGCTAACTTCCGGGCCGTATGAATCAGCGGTGTCGATCAAGTTCACCCCGAGATCCAGTGCTGTTTTCAAAACCCGCCGGGCTTCGGCGGGATCCTTGGGCTCCCCCCAAATTCCCGGACCGGTTATCCGCATCGCACCGAACCCGAGTCGATGCACCGGCAGATCCCCGCCAATTTTAAATACTCCGCTGGCCGCCGCACTGGTTTTTTCTGCTGGTGAGATTGTATTCATATCCCGGACACGGTAGTCGCGCCATTCCGATTCGCAAGGGGGGCGACCGTCGAATCGGGGTTTCCCCGGATGTTTTCGCTTCGCTATCGTTGAGGCCCATCGCCGACCAGCCGTACTTCCGCGGGTTCATCTTCCTCAATTTCCGGAAAACGGGCAAAGGATGCGTCGGCGAAAAAATTATCGTTGAGGTCGTCGTTTGCGGTGGAAACTTCCCCGATGACGGTATCGGTCTGCGTGGGCCAAAAGCGATGATAGATGCCCGGAACGAGCGTGACGCGTTCGCCGGCGCCGAGCAGAAAAGGCTGGCCTTCGCTCACCTCGGTCCAATGGCCGGAGCGTTTGATCCGCAGCGGAGTTCCGGTTCGTTCGCTTGCGGGTGGGCCAGCCCAAAGCTCCATCGCCAACCCGCCGCACCGGCAAATGATGTCTTCCTTCTTTCTCCGATGAGTGTGCGCAGGGACTGACTGGCCCACGCGGATATAGATCAATTTTTCGCAATACTCCGGTTCCTCGGCGAGGTTCACCAACACCAATCCATACCGGTCGAAATCACCGCTGCCGCAATCCGTGACGTCCCAGCGTGGACACGGCGGAAGCGCCCAGCCCGCGCGGGCAAAGACGGCGCGGGCTTCGCGACAGGCCGCGTTGATGATCGAGCGTTTCATCGGCGGGATTTTCGAACCAGAATCAAAAGCGTT
>JAYVMJ010000705.1:0-5626 GCA_043759025.1 Verrucomicrobiota bacterium
AGAAACCCCTCTTTGTCCGCGTCCAAAATCGCCACCAGTGCAACTTCTGGCAGGTCAAGACCTTCACGCAGCAGGTTAATGCCAATCAGTACGTCAAAATTTCCCCGTCGAAGATTGCGTAAAATTTCCACGCGTTCGAGCGCATCGATGTCGGAATGCAGGTACTCGACGCGAATTTTTGCCTCGCGCATAAAAGTCGTGAGATCCTCCGACAACCGTTTGGTTAATGTCGTTACCAACACGCGCTCTCCCAGCTCGGCCGCCTTTCTGGCTTCACCAATCAGATCTTCCACCTGGCCCTTGGTCGGCCGCAACGTAATGATGGGGTCGAGCAATCCCGTCGGCCGGATCAGTTGTTCCGCCACGACGGAGGATTTCTCCAGTTCGAACGCTGCGGGTGTCGCCGAAACGTAAAGGGTCTGCCCGGTAATCTGGCGAAATTCCGCGAAATTCTGCGGACGGTTGTCGAGCGCCGACGGCAGTCGGAAGCCGAAATCGACCAGCGTTTTTTTCCGGGCGATATCGCCGTTGTACATCCCTCCGATCTGCGGAACCGTCACGTGACTTTCATCGACCATCGTCAAGAAATCCTTGGGAAAAAAGTCAATCAAGCAGAACGGCCGGTCGCCCCGCTTGCGACCGCTCATGTGGAGTGAATAATTCTCGATGCCGTTGCAAAATCCCATCTCCCGCAACATCTCCAGGTCGTAGTTGGTGCGCATCCGAATACGCTGAGCTTCGAGGTATTGCTGGCTCTTTTCGAAAAACGCGACGCGCTCCTCCAGTTCGGCTTTAATTCCGCCAATCCCACTTTCCAATCGGGTCTTGGTCGTGACGTATTGGTTCGCCGGGTAGAGATCAAACAAGTCGGCCTTCCGCATAATCGCGCCGCCGACCGGCTCAAACTCCGTTAATGATTCGATTTCGTCTCCGAAAAACTCCACCCGCAAGCCGTGTTCCAAATAAGCCGGCATGACATCCACGACGTCACCGCGCACGCGGAAACAGCCGCGTTTCAATTCGTAGTCGTTCCGCTCGTAGAGATTTTCCACCAAGCGCTCCAGAAACTTGTTGCGGTTAAACGACCCACCCTTTCTCAACTCGATGCGCATCGCCGCGAAATCCTCAGGCGAACCCAACCCGTAAATGCAGGACACGCTCGCCACCACGATCACATCGCGCCGGCTGACCAGTGAACTCGTGGTCGCGATCCGCAGGCGCTCGATTTCCTCGTTAATCGAGGAATCCTTCTCGATGAACGTATCGCTCGATGGAACGTAAGCCTCGGGCTGATAGTAATCGTAGTAACTGACGAAATACTCCACGGCATTTTCCGGAAAAAAGCTTTTGAACTCCGAATAGAGCTGCGCCGCGAGCGTCTTGTTGTGCGAAACGATCAAGGTCGGCCGGTCGAGCTGGGCGATGACATTGGCCATCGTGAAAGTCTTCCCCGAGCCCGTGACGCCCAGCAACGTTTGGTCGTGATTGCCGGCGCGAAGCGAATTCACCAGGCTTGCGATTGCCTGCGGTTGATCGCCTGTCGGCTGGTATTCGGAATGTAACTTGAAAAGCACCCCCTACACCTAGCCAAACAAGACTCTTCGGCAACTTCTGTTCCGCTCGATCCGTCAGCTGCGCATAAATCGCCAGAGCCGCCACAACGGCGCGAGCAACATCAGCACGGCCACTCCAACCATCACCGCGATGCCGTAATCGTCCCAAGCCCGCCGCGCAAAATATAAAAGCGGCGACTCGTCGGGGGCCACCACCGCCGCCTGCGCGCGATTTCGTTCCAAGGCTATTTCGATGCCGTCCTTCTCCCATTGGATATGAATCAGCCCCTGATCGAGATCGCCGGCCCGTTTCCTCGAATCGGCTTCCATCTGTTTCATCCGCGCGATCCGTGCATCGTTCTCCTTCAATTGCGCCGAACTGGCGGTGATTTGATTCAAGCCACCGCTCAAATCATCGAGGTTTTGAGCCACCTTTGCCGCTTCGTCAGCCCGCAATTGACTCGCCGCTATTTCCGTTCGCGTCTTCGCAAGACGCGCGTCCGAGTCAACGAGCGCCATTTTGAGCGTGGCGTTTTCCACTTCGATCTTCTTCACCGCGTTTCGATGACTGGTCTCAAAATCGCTTCCGTCGTGAAGATAAATCCAGAGCCCCGCACCGGTCAGTCCCAGTACGGCCAGCAACACCGCATACGCCAATTTGCGCAGCGGCCAGGACAAAAGACTCATGACTGATCCCATGGATAACGGAGGGTTTGAGAAACGGAATACCCAGTGGACCGGGCCAACTGCACGAAGCCAATTGAAAAACGTCCCTTGATGAAGCCCGCGGGACTAATAGTCCCGCCTCCTCGGCTGACGCTCGGTTCGATTAAAAGATCATGAACGACGCGGCCACGATCAACGTTGGCAACAACGCGCCGAGCAACAGGCCGAGCGGCGAAATTCCGTCGGGAAAATAACGCTGGAGAATTGACTGGCCGGCCGGGTTGGGCGCGTTGGCAATAACCGTCAAACCGCCGCCGGTCACGGCACCAGAAACCACGGCGAATTTCAGTTGCTCGGTAAATCCTGGCACCAGCGTGGCGAGGTAAGTGATCAGCGCATTATCGTTAAACGCGGTCAGAATCGTCGCACCGGCAAAGAGCGAGACCTCACCCAAACTCCCCAACACCGGTTGGATCCACCATCCCTGCAAACCGCCATGAATCACGAGGCCCGCGAGAAAGAATCCGACCAGTAAGGGACTCCGTAATTCCACGCGGTTTTGGTGGTGGGCCGTGGCCTGCGCAAAAGCCAGAAAGAATAAAAATCCACCAACGAACATCACCGGATGGTGCGCCATCCACACTGTGAAACCCAGGAAAGCCACGTGCACGAGCGTCACCCACGCTGGAATCCTTTCGTCGCTTTTAGTTTCGGAATCGACGACTTTTCGTTCAAGTGCGAGCAGCTGTTTTCGAAACATCAAAAAATAGCTCATGTTCGCGATCACGATCCCCGAAATCGCGTGCCAGCCGAAATGAGTGAACATGTACGTCATATCCCAATTCCAAGCGGACGCCACCATGAGTACCGGTGGCGCGGCGAAATGCGTGAGGGTGCCTCCGATTGAAATGTTCACGAACAACAATCCGAGCGTGGCGTACATCAGATTGCGCCCGGGCTTCAGTTCATAAAACTGCCGGGCGAGCAACAGCGCGGCAATCGTCATGGCCGCAGGCTCGGTGATAAAGGAGCCGAGCAACGGCGCGATCGTCAGGATCGAAAACCACCACGCCACCGGCCGTCCGCCGCCAATGGAAGCCACCGCTCGCATGAATTTTTCGGCCAACTTCAGGACCGGCCGCGTCGAGGCCAGCGCCATAATCACCACCACGAACATCGGTTCGGTAAAGTTAACGGTGTCGTCAAGATAGTGAATTGCTGTGCCGACACTTTTGCACCACATGATCGCGCCTGCCAGAATCAGTGCCCAGATTCCGAAAATCGCCTCAACCTCGCTGAGAAAATGCAGAGTCTGACCGGCAAAACTGACTTCATCGGGCCGACCGTCGTCCTCACGATCCGTATCGACCGGCCTCGATTCGAGTCGCTCACGATGGCGCTTCTCGACCCCGTGCGACCAGTGCTGGATCCTGGGAGCAAAAAAAGTGTGGAGCACCGCCAGCAGGAAAATGACGGTCGCCACCACATTGAAGGGCTCGGCCACTGCACGGGATTTGATAATTTGCCAGACATCACCCGAACCGGAATCGGCATAGGTGCTGAGCTCGCGGGGAAACTGGATTGCATGTCCCGCTTCAGTCGTGGACGCAAAGGCCGCGGCCGACAGCACCAGTCCTAACAATATAAAACGGAAATAGCGGGTCATTCCATCAACGGGATCAGCTCCGACAGACTATAAATATATTTTGTGGCCGCGGCCTTCACCTTTGCACGTTCGGTGTAGCGCCCGAATCCGACAAAAAGTTCGACGATTCCCACCGTCTCCAAATCGCTGACACCGTCGCCGATCATCACTACCCGAGTCGGCGAAAGCTCACGTTTCAATTCGGCGATGCAAACTGGTTTTCCGCCCGATCGCGTCGACGGAAATTTCTTGTCGAAACCAGTGTAGTTTCCTTCTCCGTCGAAAAATAAATCCACGGCCTCAATTCGATCGATGCCGAGGTGCTTGGCCAGCGGTTCGATCACCTGGCGGAATCCGCCACTCAGAATGATAGGTGTCCAACCGGCCTTCTTCAGTTCGCGGATGGTTTCGAGCGCGGTGGGTTCGATTTGCTCGATATAGCGCTGACCGATTGCCACCACATCGGTGCGCCGGGGGCGGATGATTTCCAGGCGCCGGGCAAAGACGTCTTCCACGGCAATCTTTCCGTCCATCGCGTCGCGGGTCATCGCTTCGACCCGGGCAAAAACTTCGGGACCACGAACGCGGGCCAATTCGTCAATGCCTTCGATGGCACTGAGGGTAGAGTCACAGTCGAAAACAACTAATTTAACGGAAGCCACGTCCCCACGGAACACGGAGAAAGAGCCGGTGGAAAGGTTTTTTGCCGGCGGAACGAATTTCGCCGTTTCGTTTCAATTCGCCCATAAAAAAAGCCCTCCGCGTGGAGGGCTTTCGAAAATAGAAAATAACGTTTCGTCTTACTTGACCTTCGTCGCGCGCTTGAACTTCGAGGTAAATTTCTCGACGCGGCCGGCGGTGTCGACCATGCGCTTTTCGCCGGTGTAGGCGGGGTGCGAATCCATGGTGACGTCACGCACGATCACAAAATAATCCTCGCCGTCGATCTTCTCGGTACGGGCGGACTTCATCGTGGACTTGGTGAGAAATTTCTTGCCCGTACCAATGTCGAGGAAGCAAACGTTATTGAGAGCTGGATGGCCTTCGGTCTTCACGGTAAAATAGGGTTTGGATCAGCCTTGGCGTGCTTTGTAGCGCGGCTCGACTTTATTGATGACATAGATACGGCCTTTGCGGCGAACAACCTGGCAAGCCGGGTGACGTACCTTTGCGGATTTGATGGAGGAAACGACTTTCATAAAAAGGAAGAAAAAAGATACCGCGTTAGCTACTGTCAACGGAAATGATCCAGAGAAAACCATCGCCCCGGAAATGAGACAAATACCTGCCAGAAATTCGGTTAATGAACCCCGCTCGACGCCGGTACGCCCGCTTCCCCAACTGAAGGCCCGGACACCACTAATTTTTAGTGGACGTACGGGTCGTCACCGATTGCGGCCGGGTGAAACCCTTTTCCAGAGCATAGCGGATCAATTCCGGCGATGTACGAATATCCAGTTTCGCCATCAGCCGGCACCGGTGGTTTCGAACCGTCAACTCGCTTAAACCCACCTTCACCGCCACCTGTTCATTAGTCAGTCCCCGGCCAAACAAGCTCAGCAGGCTTTGCTCCCGTTCAGAGAGAATTTTGTCGAACGAAACAGGATTATTCCGCAGGGAGAGATGCGTATCATAAACAGCGGGAGAGAGATAACGTTCGCCTTTCCTAACAGCACGAATCGCATCGGCCAAGGCTTCAACCGTTTGTTCATTTTTATCCACGAAGCCATGCAGCTTGGAATGCATCGCCCGATGAAGGGTA
>JAYVMJ010000706.1:0-1915 GCA_043759025.1 Verrucomicrobiota bacterium
CTCGCACTGAAAGGCGATTACTACTTGATTCAATTCGGCCACAACGACGAACCCGGCAAGGGACCTGAGCGCGAAACCGACCCCGCCACGACGTACACGGAAAACATGTCGCGCTATGTGGACGAGGTGCGCGCGATCGGTGCACAGCCCATCCTCGTGACGTCGCTCGTCCGCCGGAATTTCGATCCGGATCATCCGGGGAAACTCCGGCCGAGTTTGGTGCCGTACGTGGAGGCAATCCGGCGAATCGCCGCGGCGAAACACGTTCCGCTGATCGACCTCCACGCCGACAGCACCGCGCTGTGCGAAAAAATCGGACCGGTGGAAACCGAAAAATTAAATCCGATCAAGGCCGACGGCACGCCCGACACGACGCATCTTGATTCGAGTTCCGGCGGCAATGTCCTGTTCGCGCGCCTCGTCGTCGAGGAATTGCGCAAGGTCGTTCCCGCTCTCGCGCCGGTGTTGCGCGACGAACCCATTGGCGGTCCGACTAAAATCACTGGGGTGGAATATGGCCGGGCGGCCGGAGAAGTTTTGAAACTCGATGTCAGCATGCCGGAGGGCAAAGGACCGTTTCCCATCGCGCTCCTCGTCCATGGCGGCGGCTGGAGCAGCGGCGACAAAAGCGGCAGCGACAAACTTGGCGACAGTGCCGATATCACGCCGTGGTTCGCGCAATTTACCGCGGCGAAGTTCACCTGGTTTTCGATCGACTATCGCTCCGCACCGAAAAATCGCTGGCCGGCTTGTCTCGACGACGTGGAGACGGCCATCCGTTGGGTAAAGGTGCACGCGGCCGACTACAAAGGCGATCCCACCCGGATCGCGCTGGTCGGACACTCCGCTGGCGGACATCTGGTGTGTCTCGCGGCGACGGTGGTCGATGACAGTATTCGGGTGCAGGCGGTGGTCGGCTTCGCGGCCGTGACCAATCATGAACAGGATCTGCCCGTGCGCGGCGGGCTGAGTACGTCATTGCAAAATTTGCTCGACCGTCCGAAAGCGCTCACGCCGGAATCGTTGGGACTATTGCGCGAAATTTCCCCGCTGAATCACGTGCGTCCGGGCCTGCCGCCGTTTCTATTGATTCACGGTGATGCCGACAAAACCGTTCCGATCCAGCAATCAGTCGACTTTCAGGCGAAACTTAAGGCGAACGGCGTGCGCTGCGAGTTGATTGTGATTCCCCGCGCGCCGCATGCACTGGCGACGTGGGAGAAAGCCTTGCCCGATTATCCCGCGCGGATGATCGCGTGGTTGAGGGACGTGCTGGCTGCTCCCGCCGCCGGGAAGAACTGATCCTAAATTCCGCAACTGAAACCGCGGATTTCACGGATGGGCACGGATGATCAATTCGTTAGGAGATTCATGGCATTCACCTCGCAGGTGAATGAACTTATCAGAGCTTTGTCATGCAATTGTCTGTATCCGTTCGATCGGTGTCATCCGTGGTTCGATTGAACTGCTCCTTTTAGCCTGATGGAGCCACGGCGACCCCGCCGTGGTCCGTTCTCAGCCACCGCGGCGGGGTCGTCGCGGCTCCATTTCCAGGCCGCGGTTATTTCTGTGAAAGCGCTTCAAACGGAAGTGTAGCCGCAAAAGAACGCAGAGAACACCAAGGAAGAACTATTCAAGCGAATGATCTTTGAGCCCTTTGCGTTCTTTCGCGGCTGAAAATCAAATGTCTGAAATCGGCTGCGAATTAATTGCAACGCCCCAGCGGTTGGATTACGCCTTCGTGAGCGAGCAATTTTTCTTTGATGTCGTTACCAAAAGCGAAGCCGGTCAGCGAGCCGTTGGCGCCGATCACACGATGACAGGGCACGATCAGACTGATCGGATTCGCGGCATTCGCTCGGCCCACTGCGCGGGCGGCACCGGCGCGTTTCACGCTCGCGGCCAGTTCCCCGTA
>JAYVMJ010000707.1:0-4816 GCA_043759025.1 Verrucomicrobiota bacterium
GCGAACAACGTTGCCACAACCTTGCTCGCCGCCGAACGCGCCGCTCAAACCGCGAGAGCCCGACGCAGCGACTGGGAACACCATCGCCAAACTCTTCAGACCGATGCCGCCGACCTGCAACTCGCGGCCTGGCTCGGCCGCCTCGAGGAACTCGGTACGCTCACCCAACATTACGCGACGTTGCTCGCCGCCCTCTGGCCCACGCTCAAACACGGTGAAACCATCACGGCTCAACTCGCGTTTACCCGCGAGCAAACCGCTGCCGCCGAATCCGCGCTCGCCTCACGTCGCAACCGGCGCGAACAAGCCGCCCTCGCGGACGCGTCAGCCCAGCAACGTTTCGACACTTTGCAGGAAACGCACGGTCAAGCTGTCACGGTCATCCTCGAAAAACACACCGCCGCGAAAGCCGCCGTCACCACCCTGAAAACGCAAATCGGCGAGAACGGAGACAAACGCATCGCTCAAACCGCCGCCCGGGCCAGCGCCGAGGAAAAGCAAACCACCGCTGAGCAGAAGCGCGTCGAGCAAGAAGCGCTTCGCCTGAACGCCATCGTCAGCCTCCGCCAACTCGCCACGCAACGTCTCCTCGTTGACGCCGACGCTGCCTTCCGCGAGCACGACACCGACGAGGAATGGAGCGTCGCCCGCGCCGTGGAAATCGCCCGCGACATCGACACGCGCCTCGCCGATACTTCCTCCGACCAGGCGGCCTGGCAGCAACGCCAGGATCAAATCCACAGTCACATCCAGGATTTGCGCGACCGTCTCATCACGCACGGCCATCAGCCCGAGACGCATCAGATCGGGGAAATCGTGCTCGTCCGCTGCGTCTTCCAGGCACGCCCGCACACCATGACGGAGTTGCACGCGGCCTTTCTCGCGGAAATCGAATCACGTGAACGCCTGCTGCAGGCGCGCGAACGCGAGATCATTGAAAATCATCTCCTCGCCGAAGCCGCCGTCGAACTTCAAAAACTGATTCGCGCCGCCGAAGCCTGGCGCGCCTCGGCGAACGAAGAACTTCATTCCCGGCCCACGAGCACCGGCGTGCGTTTTCGCTTCCAGTGGGAGGCCGACACGGAAATCCGTTTCCACGAAATCCGCCCCATCCTTTTGCGCAAAGGCGAACTCTGGACTCCCGTTGAACGCACCGCCGTCGCCACTTTCCTCCAAGGCCGTATCGCCGCCGAACAGACCGCCGACGAATCCGGCTCGTGGCGCGATCACCTCGCCCGCGCTTTGGATTATCGACGCTGGCATCGCTTCGTCATCGAACGCCAGCAGGACGGCCAGTGGCGTCGGCTTAACAAAACCACGTACGGCACCGGTTCCGGCGGCGAGAAGGCCCTCGCGCTCACCCTGCCCCGTTTTGCTGCGGCTGCCGCGCACTATCGCGGCGCCGCGCCCACCGCCCCGCGTCTCGTGATGTTGGATGAAGCTTTCGCCGGCATCGATCCCACCATGCGCGCGCAATGCCTGGGCGTGCTCACGCAATTCGACCTCGATGTCGTCATGACCAGCGAACTCGAATGGGGCTGCTACGCCACCGTTCCGGCGCTCTCGATTTATCACCTGACCACCTTGCCCGGTCTCGAAGCCGTCGCCGCCACTCGCTGGCTCTGGAACGGCCGCGAAAAACGCCAGCTCGATCATCCGGAACCGCAGACCACGCCACCCGCGGCGCCGGGCGATTCGCTGCCGCCCAACGACCTCTTCGTCGCCGAATAGGCTACATCCGACCGATCCGTCCGATCCGGACCCATTCCCCCCGCTCCACCCCATGCCGCTCCCCGACCTCACCCGCTTGCGCGCCACCCTGGGGGAGCCGGAACTCAGCCGGCTGGTGGACGCGTTGCGACAGCGGCTCGCCCGCGGACGCTCGCTCACCGGGCGACTCACGCTCACCGCCGTTTCTTCCTCCGAACGGCAAGCCGCCGACACGCTGCTCGGTCGGGTCAGCGGTCGCGGCGATTCCCTGCAAATCGACCTCGACCTGCTCGCGCTGACCCTCAGCGACGCCGGGATTTGCGAATCGCTTCATGCGGCCGTTGAAGCGTTGCGCGGCAAGATCGTCGATCAGCGCGCGCACGCGATCGAGCTCGGCAACGTCTGGGCGGAAGTTCAGGACAACGCCCGCGCCCGTTTTTCGGCATGGCCGATGTTGACTGCGTGGCTCGATGAAATCTTCGCCATCGGATTACTCAAACGCCTGAGTGCCGCCCAACCCGCGCGCGCGACCCATCTGCTCGTCGCCCTCGAGACAATCGTCCGCGCGTTGCCCGCGCGCGCTGAACCAATTGCCGCGTTTGCCGCCCGCCTTTTCGGCGACGCCCACGCGCTCGATCCCGGTTCCGCCCGCGCCACGCTCGCCTTGCGGGCCGCCGCGCTGCTCGGAGGAGTGGGGTTCGAGGACGACGCCGAAGGCCGACGCACCGCCTGGGCCTCAGTGGGAATTCTCTGTGACGAATTAAGCACTCCCGCACTGGTGTTCAATCTTCCAGCCGATCACGACATGCCCATCGGCCGGCTCCTGCGCAGCGCGCTGGCTGATGGAGAACCGATTCATCTTTCCCTCCGGCATCTGATGCTCTGGCCTCTCGCCACCGATTCAGCGCTGGCGGGACTGAAAATATTTGTTTGCGAAAATCCCACCATCGTCGCGCTCGCCGCCCGCCGTCTCGGCCGTCGGTGCGCCCCACTCGTATGCGTCAACGGTCAATTCGCGACTCCCGCTAAAATCCTCCTCCGTCAACTCAAGGCCGCCGGCGGATGTCTGCACTATCATGGAGATTTCGATGCTGGTGGTTTGCAAATCGCACAGCGCGTCTTCCGCGACTACGACGCCATTCCGTGGCGGATGAGTGCCATCGATTATATCGCCGCACCCAAAGGCAAGCCCATCGCCGCCGAGGCTTTGCCCGCCAGTTCGTGGGACCCCAATTTGGCCGAGGCCATGCGCCGCGAAGGGCGGGCCGTCCACGAGGAAGCGGTGGCGGAAATTTTATTGGAAGACCTCACTCGATCCGACCCGCACACGCCCTCATAAATATCTCTAACCCGGCGGCCGCCCCAATCCCACCGTCCGGCGAAAAGCCGATCGACTTTCAACCTTGCGCCATCGCCAAGCCGGCGAGGTGGCCACCAGTCCAAGCAGCTTGGAAATTGAAACCACCGGTGATGCCATCGATGTCGAGCACCTCGCCGGCGAAATGCAGTCCGGGTACGAGACGGCTGCCAAAGGTTTTGAAATCCACTTCGCTCAGACGGACGCCGCCACACGTGACGAATTCCTCCTTAAAGGTGCTTTTCCCGGTCACTTGAAATTCCGCTGCCCCGATTTGTTCCGCGAGTTCGCGCAGCGCGGCACCGGGCACCGTCGTCCAAAGCGTGGTTGCCGGCAAACCGGCCGCGACCAGCAATTTCTCCCACAAGCGCAACGGCAGGCCGACCGGGCACCACGTCCCCACTTGTTTCTTCGGATTGGCCGCCCGCGCATTTTCCAAGGCGCTTTGCAGCGTCGCGGCCGTAAATTGCGGCGCCCAATTCACGAGCAGCGTGAATTTGTAGGCGCAATCGTGCAGCACCCGCGCCCCCCAGGCCGACAATTTCAAAACCGCCGGGCCGCTCAATCCCCAGTGCGTAATCAGCAACGGCCCCGATTCCTTCAACGACGTCCCGCGCACGGCGGTCGCCGCCAAGTCGACCGACACACCCGACAGATCCTGCAAGCGCGGATCCTTGACGTGAAACGTGAACAACGACGGGACCGGCGGCTCAATGGTGTGGCCCAATTGGCGGGCGAATTCGAAACCAGCGTTCGTTTTGTTTCCGCCCGTTGCGAGCAAGAGGCGGTCACAGGTTACGCTTTCGCCGGTGGTGAGCGTGAGGGTGAAGGTGGCAGGTTTGTTCGGTGAGGCGTTGCTGAATGTGTTGTTCACGACCGGCGCGTTAGGGATAACGCGCCCTACCTTTGTTGCGACCTGTTTAACGCCGGTGTTTAAGACTACGGTGACGCCGGCTTTCGCGGCGGCAGTTTGCAGGCAATCCACGATTGTCCGGGAATCATCGGTCACGGGGAACATGCGCCCATCGGACTCGGTCTTGAGGGTTACTCCGCGTTTTTCGAACCAATCGACGGTGTCGCGGGGTTGCCAGCGGTGAAAGGCACCGAGCAGTTCCCGCCTGCCACGCGGGTAACGGCTCACCAATTCGCGCGGCTCGAAACAGGCGTGGGTCACATTGCAACGACCACCACCGGAAACCTTTACCTTCGCAAGCGGATGAGCAGTGGCTTCGTAGATCGTGACGGCGCAAGCCGGACCCGCTTCCGCACAGGCGATCGCGGCAAAATAGCCGGCTGCGCCACCTCCCACCACGATAACCTGTCGTTTTTCCATCGCCGGCGAGCGTGCGTCGCACGGCGCGGGTTGTCCAAGGCAAACCAGCGGACGCGAAAACCTGGCTACACCTGACAGTCAATCCACGGCGAGGTCGCCGTGGCTCCAGTAAAAATCCGCCTCACCAGACCGGCCTCAGCGGGGCTGGCTACACGCGTAACCTAAAAATGGGGAAGCGCCGCGGCCCCACGCCGCGGCGCTTATTTTGCACACACACTGCACCCCAGTGCAGAGATTGTTTTTACGTGGCCGGAGCCGGAGGAGGAGGCGGCGGCGCCTCGTCACCGGCTGGCGGACCATCGTCCGGCCCATGATGACCGTGCTTTCCACGGATTGTCTTCAGCTTCGCCTGTTGTTCAGGCGTCAAAATTGCCCATTCCTGCCGCATCCCTGACTTCCTCAACTCCCGGCCTTTG
>JAYVMJ010000708.1:0-6040 GCA_043759025.1 Verrucomicrobiota bacterium
AATTGAATTCTTAAAAACTTCGTTAGGGTGCATTCCTGCGAATTGAATGATGGTTTTGACGGCCAAATCGCTAAAGTCCGGTGGCCAATGAGCCGTTAATAAACGAGCGCCTTTGAACTGTCGCGCCCAACAATTTCCATGAGCTCATCACCTGTTTCTGCCTCCGCACCGCTTACCGCTACCGCAAAACTAGCAGGCAAATACCTTACGGTCGTCCTTGATTGCGAGGCTTACGGACTGAACGTGCTCAAGATTCGCGAAATCATCCGCCTGCAAAAAATCACTCCGGTGCCCCAACTGCCAGCGTACGTGAAGGGCGTGATTAATTTGCGCGGTCGCGTGATCCCGATCGTCGATTTGCGGGTCAAATTCGGACTGAAGGCGGAATTTACGGAGCGTACCTGCATCGTCGTGGTACAGGTTAAATTGCCCACTGAACAAATCGTTCAAATGGGCTTGATCGTGGACAGCGTGGAAGAGGTTGTGACTCTCGCCGGTACCGAAATCGAACCGACACCGGATTTCGGAGCTAAGATCGACACCACGTATTTGCTCGGTATGGCCAAGGTTAAAGGTCAGGTGAAAACGCTGCTCGATATCGATCGCGTCGTGTCCCCTGAAGCAGTCCAGGCAATGTCCGAAGCGGCCACCTGAGGCGCTCTTCGAAGATTCCTGAGCGAGCGCTCGAATCCGCCCGAGGCAACTCGGTTCAACAATTTGAACCGCAGACGCCATTGACGGCGATCCACAGGCGCGGGGAACACCAATCTCTCGATGCTCGTTGTTAAATTTTTCGGAGCTAAGTCAAAGGCCTTTGGGCGGCCGACGGCACGATCAGTGGTCGCGTCTCGGTCCAAGTTTCGCGTTAGCGCGGTTTAATTAAAACTGTAGCCGCGAAAGAACACAGAGAACACAAAACAGAGGCTTAGCATTGCGATCTTTGCGTTCTTTTGCAGCTAAAACACAGCCTCGATGGTTGATTTACCTGCAGGGAGCTTCTGATCACATCGGCTACAGTTCTAATTAAACCGCTGTAGCGGGACGGAGTGCGACTTGAACGGGGTGGAAATCAATCTCGTCCGCTTCGGGCGGCGAGCGGGCGGTTATTGTAAGTTTGAGCTCCCCCGGGATCCGATTGCGAGAATGACTCGCTGAACTCGGGCGATGTTGAGGTCCTGGTTCCGGATCGTTTAGTTTCCGGTACTCGTCGTTTCGGGTACTCATAGTTTGCGCATCCGCAAAAAAACGGGCGGCGTGTTTTGCACGCCGCCCGCCCCACACAATATACCCAGCAAAATCGAAATTATTTCGATGAACGAATTGGTTTACGCGGTGGCCAATTGGGCCGGGGCCGCGGATTTGCCGAGATTGGCTTTCGCCTCATCGATGGAGTTGTAGAAAACCCAGTTGCGGGTGTCTTCAAATCCTTTGCACTCGGTGATGATCTGCGCGTTGCCGACGAGCGCGAATTGCAGCGTCAGTTCACGGGCGGTTTGCATCGTTTGGAAGAGGAGTTTGATTACGCCCATGTGCAGCGTCTTCAGCTCGTGGATGTCGATGACCATGCGGGCATGGCCGGCGTCCACGGCTTCGGAGATTTTCGGTTTTATGTAGTTGCTGACTTCGGCGACCACGGAAGGAGAGGAATTCTCCGGCAGGCGGAGGATCAGAAAACCCGAATCATGCGAGAAGTAGCGTTGGGAGGTATCGAGGTTCATCGCCTTGCACATCTTTGACTCAAGTTCGCTGACATCGATCGGTTTCGTGATGATGGCGGTGAAACCCACCGTCTGCGCCTGCTGTTGCTGGCCGGTCTCGGTTTTGACCACCAAAGCGAAGATCGGAGTGTACTTCGTCTTCACATTGGTGCGCATAAGACGGAAAAGAGTGAATGCGCCTTCCTCGGGCAACGAGAGACTCATCAGCATCAGATCAGGAGGCGTCTTCGTGCAGAAGTCCAAGGCTTCGCCCTGGGTGCTCACGCCGTGGATTTTCCATGGCGTATGCTTCAGACCTTCCTGAATCTGCTGAATGATGACGGGCTTGTCTTCGACGATAAGAATATCGGCCGAATCGTAAATGGATTTAGCCTTGGCGGGCTGTTCGGAGAGAGGCTTCAGATCGATGACGCGACCGGCTTTCTCGATGAGCGCGTCCTCCTTAAAAGGCTTCACGAGATAATCGCGCACGCCAATTTTGGCGATTTTGAGCACGTTGTCGCGGCCACCTTCGGCCGTGAGCATGATAACCGGAATACCTTTGAGCGCCGGGTCGGCCTTGAGCTTGGTGAGCATTTCGACGCCGTCCATGACGGGCATGGTGATGTCGAGGAGGATGAGGTCAGGGGAGTCTTTGGCGGCGACCGCCAAACCTTCGACGCCGTTGCCGGCCTCGAGGATGTCGCAGTCGTAGGTCTTGAATGCCTTCCGCACGATGATGCGGACGGTCTTGGAGTCGTCGACGGTGAGAATTTTGTAACGCATGGGCGGGATTGGGGAGGAAAATTAGTCGCCGGCTTTCAACAGGATGTCCGCCACGAGTTTGTGGCCGCCGGAATCAAAGTTGAACGTGTGACGGGTGGCCGAGCTGATGGGCTCGATGGAAAAATTACTGCCGCGAAGGATTGATGGGATCGTGAGCTTGCACGGATAACCGGCGTCACAGAGGCCGTTCTTGAATCCACCCACCGTCATGTTGGTGAGTTCGCCGATGGCGTCGTTGATCACCTCGTCGCCGGCGGCTTCGAGTTCGGGCTCGGTCATGCCAAGAAGCTGGCAGGTGCAAAGTTTGGCGAAGGCGTCCTCGAGGTAGAGGTAGATCAAGCCGTTCACTTCGCCGATAAATCCCACCGTGCCGACGACGTACAGCTGACGATCAGAACCGGGAATGATGGGCGAAGTTGAGCCGTTCGGTTGGGGCACACTGCCGACAAATGCCGGCACGCGTCCCAGCATGGTTTTGAAAACATCGCTCACAGCGCGAGTGATATATTCGCGTATCAGCGGCTCATTGATTTCGGCGGCAGCGGGCATAGGCGGCGGTGGTATTGGGGGGGTGCACCAGTTATCGGCGCATCCGCGCGCAAACTTTACCGTTTTTCAGCGAGCAACTTTTGCGACTGATCGCCGGCCCTTGAAATAAGGGAAATCACCCTCAAGCGGGCACTTTTGGCGCCGTCTTTCCGCGCCCGATGACGGAATCGAAAATAGGTCGCCGCGAGACGCCGAAATTCGCTGTTTTTTACCCGATGTTCGCGGTGAAAATCTACTTCGTGCGTGCCACTTTCACGCCTCGGCGGATTCCATTCCGGCGTCGATGGGATCGCCCGCCTCGCGGTATTCCTGCAGTTTATTGCGCAAGGTGCGAATGCTGATGCCAAGTACGACAGCGGCCTGTGTGCGGTTGCCCTCGGTTTGAACCAATGCGGCCTTGATCGCCTGCTTTTCTAAAATCGCGATTGTTTGAACGCCACCGCTGCTATCGGTGAGTGATACGGAACTGCCCGCGTGCGGGGGATGGTCCGTCCGGACCTCGAACGGCGGCACCGACAACGAAACCATGGGCGGAGCTGATTCCTCGAGGTGATAGTCGACTCCTGGTAACCCCAATGCAGACGCAGTGACGGGGCGTCCACTCTCGGTGAGAATGACGGCGCGCTCAATCGTGTTTTGCATTTCGCGCACGTTGCCGGGCCAGCGGTAACCGGCGAGCGCGGCCCGGGCCGAGTCGGAAAGGCCGTTCACCTTGATGCCGTGTTTACGGGCGCATCGGCGCAGAAAATGTTCCGCGAGCAAAAGTATGTCTTCAGCGCGTTCGCGCAACGGCGGCACCTGCACGGGAAATACGTTCAGGCGGTAATAGAGATCCTGGCGGAAATCGCCCTTCTCGACGTAGCTGAGCAAATCGCGATTGGAAGTGGCGAGCAGGCGCACGTTCACCTTAATCGTGCGATTGCCACCGACGCGCTCGAATTCCCGTTCCTGCAATACGCGCAGCAGTTTCGCCTGAAGGTTGAGGGGAATTTCGCTGACCTCGTCGAGCAGGAGGGTGCCTTGGTTGGCCAATTCAAAACGTCCTTCGCGTCTTTCGGTGGCACCGGTAAAGGCGCCGCGCTCGTGGCCGAAAAATTCGCTTTCGATCAAGTTCTGCGAAATGGCCGCGCAATTCACCTTGATGAACGGATGGCTGCGCCGTGGGCTGGCGCGATAAAGTTCGCGCGCGATCATTTCCTTGCCGGTGCCGCTCTCGCCCGTGATCAAAACGGTGGCGTCCGTCGGGGCGACGCGCTCCACCATCTGGCGCAGTCGCAACATTGCGGAGCTGCGTCCGACCAAACCGCCATCCTCATTTTCCTCGGGATTGCTCAGATAGCGATTCACCTGGAGCAGCTGGCGATAGGACTGCGCTTTTTTGAGAATAATATCGATCTGGCTCGGCGAAAAAGGCTTCAGCACGTAATCGAACGCGCCGGCACGCATGCAGGCCACGGCCGATTCGATCGTCCCGTAACCGGTAACCATCACGACCAGCGGATGCTCCGGGATCGTGGCCACGCGCTCCAAAAACCGCTGGCCGTCGCCGTCGGGAAGCCGCAGATCCAACAACATGAGGTCGAACGAATCCGACATTAACAAGGTCTCCGCTTCCGCCAGCGTCTGGGCACATCGCACCTGACATTTCCGCCGTGTAAAAATTTCCGTTAACAGGTTCCGGACAACCGACTCGTCTTCGACGACCAATACTTTTTCGAACGAAATAGCCATGCTGGTTAGGGTGAGGTAGACCTATACTCACTCACGCCGCCTATACAACCAAATCCTTCTGTCCGACAGCAGGCTACGACAGAAATCGAACACTCCGAAAAATCGGGCATTTCGTCAGCTTAACCCAGCAGTTTTTTTAATTTAATGAGCACTTCTTCCAAGGGATACGGCTTTTGCAGGAAGCAAGTGGGTCCGCTGCGCGCCAGGAATTCCTCCGCCTCGCGCTGATAGCGTCCACTGGAAAGCAACACGGGCACGCCGGGTTTCAATTTCCGCAACTGGATGCACATGTCGGTGCCATCCATATCCGGGAGTTTGAAATCGGCGACCACAACGCAGATATCTTGGGTATTGGCGGCGAGCAGCCGGACCCCTTCCTCTCCGCTACTGGCCCAAAGTGTTTTTGCGCCCAGCCGGCCGAACCAGCTCACGAGCAGATCGGCGATAAAAGTTTCATCCTCAACCAGCAGCACCGTTTTTCCCGCCAACGGTGCACTACTTATGAGATCGGGGACGGTCAGGTTGGTTTTGTCGGCCACGGTATTAATAAGGAGAATTCGGCCCGCGGGTTAGAGGACTTTAGACATTTAAATTAAACTCCCGGAGATTGTGGCCGATATAAGAGATAACTTGTCCCTGACTTACCATGTCTAATCGCCTCCTCACGCTGCTAACCCAAATTGAGCGGGCGGTGATCGCCAACGATCCGAGTCCTGAAGGCGGTGCTTGGGATACCTTGCGGCTCGTTAATTTTCATCAAGGTCTGGCGCGCCTCACTCTTTCGATTCGTTCGGTGACGGGCGCCACCTCCATTCAGGGCATCGTCCTTTTGCAGAATTTTACTCTCGCTGACGGAACGGAATGTGTGAAGGCAAACTTGAACTGGCAGGGAATCGAGAAATCCGCCCTCTACTCAATTTATTCAAAGCCTCTGCTGGACTGGAATCGCGAGGCGGCCCAAATTGGTGCCCAATGGCTGGAGGGTCATTCGGCCGCGATGGAAGCAAAGACCATGGCGGTGGATAATCCCGATGGATCGCTGATGTCGGCGACGGGTTAAGCTGGAACGATGCAGTAGGAATAAGGTGGAACCTGACCTCCGGGCAGGTTTTCCCTGCGAGCATCTGTCAGTCCGCCCGGAGGTCGGGCTCCACCTTTCAGTGCACGCAGAGCGATTCGTTCATTCCCTTTGGGTCCGATACCCCGAAGCTTGCTTCGGCTTGGTTGGGAAGTGGCACGGGCCTCTGGCCCGTGGGCCCGGGCGAACACGGGCGGGA
>JAYVMJ010000709.1:0-3800 GCA_043759025.1 Verrucomicrobiota bacterium
TCATGCCCTTTGCCAGCTCCGCACCCTCCGCGCCAATCATCAGTGGGAAAAATACTGGTCCACCAACTGACTTCACTTCCAATTACACCAGGGAGAAACCTGCGTCGACGTTTGGACTGGAAGCGTGACGCGCTTCCGGTAGTATCGGCTTCACGCCAGTCGCGCCAGTTTCCCCCTCAGCCCAAAATAATATGCCCGTTCCCATCCAGCTAACGACCTCGGTTCAAAACGAAACATTCGGCGGCGTCACCTATCATATCGAAGGCGAACTGGTGCCGGCACTGCACTTGGAACTCTCCGCAACCGGGGTATATTTCGAACACCACATCTTGCTTTGGAAGGACCCCGCAGTCGAAATCGGACTCCACCCAATGAAAGGAGCGTTTAAGCGCATGCTGGCGGGAATGCCATTTCTGCTGACGGGAGCAAAGGGACCAGGTCGGATTGCGTTTAGTCGTGACGGTGCGGGTCACGTTTTCGCCCTGCACTTAGCGCGAGGCATGGCGGTCGATGTCCGGGAACATCAATGGCTGGCCGCGACCGATCCGGTCGAATATTCGTTCACGCGCGTTAAGGGAGCGGCGAACATGCTTTTTAGCGGCACGGGGTTCTTCATCGATACATTTTCATGCCCCAATCAGGAGGGGATTCTCTGGTTGCATGGCTATGGCAATGTGTTCGAGGTGACCCTCGCCGCGAGCGAAGCCATCGACATCGAACCGGGTGGCTGGATTTATAAGGATCGGAGCGTGCAAATGCAGACAATACTTCAGCGACTATCCACCGGCCTGTTTGCGAGTGCCGGCCAGGTTTGCTGGAACCGGTTTACCGGTCCGGGAAAAATCGCGCTGCAAACCATGTATTACCACATGGAAGGTGGCGAATAGCGGCCTCCAGGTTAATGTTTCTCATGAAACTCAGCTTAAAACAGGTTGAACCACGAAGTCACAAAGGCACGGAGAAGAATTGAGAGAAAAATAAAATTCGTTTGCGAGATGACCATTGGCAGACCAAGCGCTCGGTAAACGTCTTCCTTTTGTGCTCTTCGCGCCTCTGTGGTTCTTCCGTCTCCGGAGTTTGGGCACAAGGGCGACGCTTTAAATTATTCCTGATCGACCTGCCTCACCGCCAGATCTCCAGCCGCGTGTCGCCGGAGTCATCTCGCGTCAGATGCCAGTCCACTTCGGTGATCTTTTCCAGAAAGGCTTCGTCGTGGCTCACGAGCAGCATGGCGCAGGGACAATCCGCGAGGGCTTCTTCCAAACACAGAATCCCGGGCAGGTCCATGTGATTGGTCGGTTCGTCCATCACGATGAGGTGCGGGCCACGCACAATGCCGATCGCGAGGAGGAGTTTGCGGACTTCGCCGGGACTTGGCAGCGCGCTCTCCAACAGCCGCGCGGGTCGTGAGCCGAGCCGGCTGATCGTGATCATCACGCGGCCGAGTTCTTCATTGGGCAGACGTTTGACGGATGCCAACAGCGCGCGCGAATCGTCGGTTGAGATTTCCTGCGGCACCGTCACCAATCTTTCCGCGGGCAATTCCAGGTGCGCGAGGACATGTTTGATGAGCGTGCTTTTGCCGAGACCATTGGCTCCAGTCAGCGCGATGCGACTCGCTCCGCCAATTTCCAAATTGGGAAAGTGCAACTGACGTCCGCCCCCGAGCGGTAAAGTTCCCGCAGGCAGTCGCAGCAGAAAATCGCGCGGCATGAACGATGCGCCCTCGACCCAAATCCCCGTTTCGTAGCGCTTTCTCACCGTGAGCTCGGAGCGCTCCTTCGCGATCTTGCCGGCGCGCTGATTCATCTGCGCGACCATTTTCCCGGCGTAAGCGTCCTTGCCGCTCATCTTGGCGAGATTGCGCATGGCGCGGCCATCGTGGTCGTGCGCCGGGATTTTCTTTTGTTTGGAGCCGCGCATCGCGGCGGTTTTCTGATCGGCAATCACGCGCCGGCGCTGCGCCTCGGCTTGGAGCCGCGTTTCGGTGCGCTTGAGCACCTCGTTGGCTTGGCGCGCGGACGCTTCGTCGGTGTCCTGTTGTTCCATTGCCTGCGTCACACCGCCCGGTCGCAGCACCGCATCGGGCGGATCGATGATCAAGCACTGCGTGCACAATTCGTCCAGCAAGGCGCGGTCATGACTCACCAGCAGACCGACGCCGCTAAAATCCTTCAGCGCCTGCAGCAACAGCCGGCGCGCATCCGCATCGATGTGGTTGCTCGGCTCATCCAGGGCCAGGACCGCCGGCTCGCGCCAGAGCGCGACCGCGATTTGCGCACGCTTGCGTTCGCCGTGACTGAGCGTGGACCAGCGTTCCGGCCAGTCCTCGCTTACGCGCAGCCGTGCCTTGAGCACGGTGGCATCGGGTGCCCAGATAAAATCCTCAAACAGCTCGGGCGGTTCGTCGGTGCGTTGCGCGACGTAGAGCGCGAGACCCCGACTGGTCACCGTGCCACTTTGCGGTACGAGTGCGCCCGTGACTACCATCAGCAACGTGGTCTTGCCCGCGCCGTTCGGACCGACAATGCCCGTCCAGCCCGAGGGAAACTGCACCGTCAGCTCGCTAAAAAGCGGCGCGGTCATCCCGGGATGCGCGAACTCGACGGATTGTAGTGCCAGCTGGGCGAAAGACATACTCGTAATGGTGAGGACGCCCCGCCTACGAGCAATGTCTACTTCAGCCGGGAAATGTTCGGCGGACCTTAACCCACTGTCCAAAGCGGAACTCTATTCCACGTTATACCAGTCGCCCCGAGCTCCTGCACTTTGCACCAAGGGCGCAAAGACCGCCAAGTACTGCCTGGAATTTTATGCTGTTCTCTGCGTCCTTGGCTTCCTTGGGATGAAAGGATTGGGCTGTGGGTATTATTTCGATTTGCCGAGAGGCATCGACTTTCCCAAGAACCATTCATCTTTGCCGGTGCTCCAGTCCTTTTGTGAGTGGCAGGCGTTCAGGCTTAAGCAAACCAGCACGGCAAAGATGATTTTGTAAGGGCGATCCTTCGAAATTGATTTCATTTTCCGTTGGTTGATCCGGGTTGGACAGCCGTGGCCTTGGCGACGATTTGTTGCAGCTCTTGGACATACTCCTTCAGCCCGGCATCCGCGGCGGCTTTTCCGCGCTCCATGATAAATGCTCGAAGCGCCATGCTCGCCCGTTTTCCGGCTGCTATCTGCCTTTGGCCGAAAGGCGTTTTGGCTTCCGCGATCATTTGCTGGAGTTCTGTTTCGGAAAACTCCTTCGCATAGATATCGCTCCAAACCGCGACGGCTTTGTTGACATCCCAGCTCCCGTCTAGTTTCCCGACCATCCGGTCGGCTGCCGCCCGGATTGCCTCCCAATACTCTTTCTCCAGCGTGGGCATACTGGTGGCGATCTGGGCGAACATCTTTTCAGTCATTTCGTCCGCTTGTTTCTTAGCCGCAGACTTGGCGTCACGCACGATCTCATCGATGCCTTCGATCTTAACGAGTTCGCTGACCAGGGCGTTTTTGGTGTCAACTTCGGCGCGCGCGTGAATCGCAAGGCCGAGACCTGCGATCAGGAAAATCAATTTCTTCATGGATATTGGGCGAGTGTTTGGATGCAACGTGGCCCGGCGGTTGCAGAGGAATAAGCTCTCTGCGGTCCGAATCGAGTCAAGCATACACAACGCCTTCAGCCGGCAGGTTCGGTCATTGTTTTAGTGGAAATGCTCCAGTCCCGTCCCATAGGGAGCGGGCGTGGGGATTGAAGTGCTTGCGCGGGAGCGTAAGCAAGGTGGTGACGGGAACCAGAGCGATTGCTGATTTTAGAT
>JAYVMJ010000710.1:0-3002 GCA_043759025.1 Verrucomicrobiota bacterium
GTTTCCCGTCGAGTAACAATTCAAGTTCGTCGCGGTGCGGGCCGCGTTCGGTCGATTTCAAAATCGTGTCGCGCGGACGGCTTTTCAGCAGCGCACTCATAATTTCCCCGCTCGTCGCAAACGGTGAATCCGGCGCGTAGGTCAGTCCCGCTTTTTCCCCAATTTCCGATTCGGGCACGAGACGCGCGTGGGTCGTTTGAAACAACGCGGTCAATTCCACCACGCCCGCCGCACGCTTCGCCATTACTGCCACCGCGTGCGTCGCCAACTCCTGCTCAAACGCCGTCAGCGCCCCGCCGTCGCGCGCGCCTTGCTTTAACAGTATGTTTCTTTCCGCAACCGCCCGGGTGAATGACTGCAGCGACACCAAATAAGCGGGATCCATCGCTGCAAGCGTCAGATCGAGCCAGCGCCGACGCAGCGACGGTGACCCGCGCAACAGTTGATTGTCCTGCGACGAGAAAGCGACCGTGGGAAACTTCCCAATAAAATCCGCGAGCCGCGTGACGCGTCCCTGTTCCCAAGTCACCTCGCGACCTTGCGGCGTAAATGCGATCGTGATCCGGCTCTCGCCGAACTGCTCGTGCTCCACCACAAACGCCAAGCCCGTTTGCGGCTGTCCGACTCCGATCAACGCGCGCGATTCGGCACCGCGAAACGATCGCAGCGCGGTGACGTACCCCAGAGCCTCGATAAAATTCGTTTTCCCCTGCGCGTTCGTCCCGCAAAGAAACGTCCGCGTTCCGGTCAACTCAACCGAGACGAGAGGCAGATTGCGAAAACCCTGCAGGGTGATCTGGCGAAAACGCATGAAGCCGCCACTATGGCCGCTTTGCGGCGGGCGGTTCCATCTTAAATTTATCCCAGTCACCAAGGATCGCCTGCACCACCTGATTGCCGACTTGGAAAGCCGATTCCAGCGAGGGAATATAGCCCGAATAGTGACTGATTTTCTCCCCGAACATGCTCTCCGCTGCCGTCGCTCCCGGCCATTGCATGTCGAAATTACTCGCGGTGCGCAGCACGAGCAGGCGCCGGACATCCGCCCGACCGGCGCGCGTGAGCCAGGCCAGCGATTGATACGTGCCAACGTCCTCCATCGCCGTCGTCACGTACCGGCCTTTTCCACCCGTGTGATAGTTCACCCATGCGTTCGCCCATTCATTCATGAGTTTGCCGTGCCAGAAAGTTTCCGAGGAGAGTGTATCGCCTTTGAGCACAAAAGGAGGACGCTGCGCATTTGGAAACCCGGTGTAGACACGGCGGCGTTCCTTCAACGCGTCAGTGTCCTTGAGTGGAGTGTTCTTCGTCAGTTCGTAAGCCCACTCGACCAATGCCGGCTCAAGATGAAACACCTGGCTGGAATCCTCCTGGTTGCGCGGCAATTCATACGGCCGGTTCTTGCGCAACGGCACGTAACCGGTCGGCCAGTCCGGCGGAATTTCGCGAGGGTCGATTTCATGGCCCAGATCCCCGTTCACAATCCATTCCGCCCACACGGCGCTACCCAGCGACCCGTCAGCCGGATCGATGCCTGCGATTCCCGCCACCAACCAGTAGCTCTTGCTCAAATCAAATCGTGGGTCGCTTCCCAACGCCATAATGGTGGCCGCCGCACGCGTGTTGCCCATTCCCGTGACGATCCCTATGACCGAGCCCTCTGCATTGCTGCGAACATCATGATAACCCGAAGGGAGTGGATAGACCTTTTCCAGCTTCAACCGCTCGACCCAATACTGAAATTCGCCCGGCATATCGCCGGTATCCTTGCCGACCTCAAACATGGCGACTATCACAACCTTGGGCGCAATCACCGCGCCGGGCAATACGAGTGCAATCATGAGAAAACCGAAAGCGGCAAAAATGCGCATAGCCCCATTGAGCACTCCGCATGCCGCTTGCGGTGGTCCCCTCCATCAAGGTACCCGTAATTTCTTTCTTGCGGGGAAGCAATGCCACCGGCTTGTTGACCATTCCATGAGCAAAGCCACTCCCCCCACCAACGAAGTTGCCGTCCTTAAAACCAGCTACGGCGAAATGACCCTTTCTTTTTGGTCCGACGTGGCGCCCGCGACCGTCGAGAATTTCAAGAAACTCGCCCGCGAAGGATTTTATGATGGCACCGCCTTCCATCGCATCATCAAGGGTTTCATGATCCAAGGGGGTTGTCCCAATACGAAGGAAGGCGAAAGCGGCATGCCCGGCACCGGCGACCCCGGCTATAAAATCAAGGCAGAGTTCAACAAAAAGCCTCACGTGCGTGGCGTGATTTCGATGGCGCGCTCCTCCCATCCCGATTCCGCAGGTTCGCAATTTTTCCTCGTTCACGGCGACGCCAAGTTCCTCGACAACCAATACACGGCGTTCGGTGAACTCATCGCCGGCGACGACGTCCTCGAGCGTCTCGCCAATGTGCCGACAAAATCCAGCGGCGGCGGTGAAAAAAGTACGCCCATCGAACGCGTGGCGCTCGAAAGCGTCAAAATCGTCCCCCAAAGCTAATCTCCAAACCGGCATCAAAAGTGCCGGTTTATTTTTTGCCCGCCCGATGAAATGCCCGACCTGCCAGAGCGAAATGGTGCAAAAGAACCGTCCGCTGCTGGCTGTAGTCGGCTTCACCCTGCTCCTCTCGCCCGCACTCGCGCTGATCGCCGCGTATTTTTGGCTGCCCACCATCATCCTCTTCCTGACCGGGATTTATCTCTTGGTCTGGGCGACCCGCGGCCAAGGTCGGTGGTGTGGAAATTGCAAAAAATTCAGCCTGTTTTAGAGCTCAAACGCCTTTCGCGCTTTGTCCGAAACAAGCTCCAACAGTATTTGATCGGACTGCTGTGGCCACGGGACTCTGGCCTGTGGTTTCTCGACGCAAGAAATGCCCCCTCAAGACAGACGAGACGTCCGCCGCTAGGCCTAATGCCATTCGGGGTTATTTTAGGATTGGAGTGAAAACGGCCTGGATGTTGAGGGAAACGGGCGTAGAAACACAGGGATTAAAACTCCGC
>JAYVMJ010000711.1:0-1538 GCA_043759025.1 Verrucomicrobiota bacterium
CGGAAGGCGATGTAGACGAGAATCACGAGCATCGAAACACCGACGGCCAACACGGCGCGCCAGCGGATTTCATTGCCGATCGTGGCGCCAATCTGACTGGTCCCAATCTTATCCAGTCCCGCCGACGGATAAGCCTTCTGCAATGCGTCGAAGAGAATTCCCGACTTGCCATAGGGCGTCTCAAAATGGAGCTGTTCCTTGCCGCTGCCGAGATCGCTCGAGTAGGTGATGTTGATTTCGCCGAGATGATTGGCGTCGGCGACCGCGCGAATCTTCGCGGTGTCGATCTTTTGCGCGAACGTGGCGGTAACCTGATCACCGCCCGCGAAGTCGATCCCGTAAATGCGATCGCCCTTGTAGAAAACGAAGCAAAGGCAAAACACCACGAGCGCGACTGAGCCGATGGCGGCCGGTTTGCCGTATTTCACGAAGTCGACGTTGAGATCGCCCAGCATGCGGCGCATCGTGATCTTCTTGAGGCCGAGATCGTCGATCAAGACTTCCATGATGAAGTGACCCGTGATCAGCACGGAGAACAACGTGGAAAGCACACCGATCAAAAGGGTGAAGCCAAAGCCCTTGATGGGACCGCTGCCGAGCCAGATCATGACCGCGCAAATAATCAGCTGAACGAAGTGCGCGTCGAGAATCGTGGTGAGCGCCTTTTCAAAGCCGCCCTGATTGGCACTCGACAGTGATTTACCCAACGCCAGTTCTTCGCGCATGCGCTCGAAAATCAGGATGTTGGCGTCGACCGCCATACCCATCGTGAGCACGATACCGGCGAGACCCGGCAGCGTCATTGTCGCCCCGAGGCTGGCCATGATGCCGAGAATAATCGTGATGTTAACGGCGAGGGACGCCACCGCCACCAAACCGCCGGTGGCGTAGAAAGTGATCATGAACGCCGCGATGGCGACTGTGCCGATCACCGTGGCCTTGATCCCGCTGGAAACGGCATCCGCCGCGAGGGAGGGTCCGACTTCATACTGCTCCTTGACGATCAACGGCAGGTCGAGGGGATTGTTCAGGGCGTTGGCCTGGCGTTCCGCTTCGCGTTGCGTGAAGCTACCGGAGATTTCCGCATTTCCGCCGCTGATTTGCTCCTTAACCGTCGGGGCGGAATAGAGTTTGCCGTCGAGCACGATGGCGAGACGGCCAAGCACGCCGTTCCGTTTTCCTTCGTCGGAAATATCCTTGGTCACTTGCGCAAATTGCGCGCCGCCCTCGCTGGTGAATTTGAGTGCAATGCTGAAACGACCGAAATCGTCGCGCCGCACGAACGCATCGGAAACACCCTTCCCCGTCATTTCCGGGATTAGTTTCACGTAAAGTTCCTCGTCGTGGCTGGTGCCGCTGCGATCGTCCTCGGAAAGCGTCATCGCCTCGTAACCAGGAGGCGCGGGTTGCGGTGGACGGATGGTGGGATGCACCATTCTAAAATCGAGCCTGGCGGCACCCTGAAGACTCTTGATGATGTCCGGGTTGTCCTTGGTGGAAAGGCCCGGCAGCTGGATTTCAATGCGGTTGTCGCCGAT
>JAYVMJ010000712.1:0-2297 GCA_043759025.1 Verrucomicrobiota bacterium
CTCGCACGTGCGCCGCGCCCGCAGGCGCGGACTGGTGAAAACTTCGTTGAAACGCACGGAGCCGAGGCGCTGGGCGAGTTGCCGGGCATCGGCCTCGCCTTTTTCCGTCAGTGGTATGTCGGTGTAACTCGTATGCTGACCGGAAAGCGACCAAGCCGTTTCACCGTGCCGGATTAAATAAAGGTGACTGAGCATGCCGGAAGAAAACCGACAATGGGTGGTCGTTAAATGCTAATTGCTCGGTGACGACGTTTTTTCCACTCCACGACTAGCGATCTAATTTTTACACCAAGGAAGCAAAGAACGCAGAGAATAGGAGGAAGTCGCAATCAGAACTTGGCGGCTTTTGCGTTCTTGGGGTAAAGTGCGTTTCAGGGTGACTGATTGCGGACGGCGGCGCCGTTTCGCTGGGCACAATCGTAGAGGGCTTTCTGGGCCGCATGGACCTTCTCCGACTGACCCCGCCATGCTTTGATCGCTGGGGCTTGAAGCGCGCGACCAAATGAGAAACTTAATTTCCACGGCAGGTGCTGTGCGCGACAAAGTGCGGAAAGACGGGTCGCAGCGACCTGACTGCTTTGGCCGCCGGACAGAAACACGATTCCCGGCACGGCTGCGGGTACGGTTCGTCGGAAACACCGCAGGCTCGCTGCCGTGATTTGCGCGGGGGTCGCCTGCTCGGTCGCGTCCGATCCGGAAAGAACCATGCCCGTTTTGAGCAGCATGCCTTCCAATTCGACTTGTTGTTCGAAGAGCGCGTTGAAGACGTTTTTCAAAACGGCCGTGGTGACCTCCTCACAGCGGGCGAGGGAATGCGGCCCGTCCATCAGTACCTCGGGCTCCACGATCGGAACCAGACCGGCCTCCTGACTCAACGCGGCGAAACTCGCGAGGCCCCAGCTATTCGTCTCGATGGCACGCCGGGTGGGGAAGCGCGGGCCGATGGCAAACACCGCGCGCCATTTGGTGAAACGCGCACCGAGGGCGCGATAAGTCGCGAGACGTTCGCGCAAACCGTCCAATCCTTGCGTGACCTTTTCTGCTTTCGATCCGGCCAGCGCGACCGTGCCTCCGTCGACTTTGATTCCGGGCACGATGCCCTGCCGGACCAACACCGAGGCCATCGTAGCGCCCGTGCTGGTTTTTTGCCGTAAGGTTTCGTCGAACAGAATCGCGCCACTGATAAATCGTCCGAGATGCGGCGTGGTGAACAGGGTTTCGCGATAGGCTCGGCGAGTTTCCTCGGTGGAGGGGAGTGAAATTTCCTGAAATCGTTTCTCGATCGTCGGAAAGCTTTCGTCGGCGGCGAGAAGACCTTTTCCCGGTGCCAGCAGGGCTCGCACGGTTGTGGCCAGGTCAGAGAAATTTGTCGGGCTTGTCATTGTTCGGTCAGGGTCGGGCAGGTCACGCGTGGCGTCTTCCGGGGGCCATCACGCGCGTGGAACGCGATTTAAACCATAAATGCGCCCGTTGATTAACGCGACGATTCCGTCCGATGATGCGCGACTTCGTTTTCCATGGTCCGCCGGATGTCGTTCTGAGTGAGTGCAACGGAAACAGCCAATTCCTCGTGGTTGATGTTCTTCACTTTTCCCGCGGGAATTAGAATTTCTTTTCCCGAATACCATTTGCCGGCGTCGACCACGAGGTCGTGGATGGACCATTGTTCTTCGTCGACGAGGAAGCCGGTGACATGCCCCATCTCGCCGTCCTCGGCTTGGATGACGTAACCGGCGACCGCCTTCGTACTGCGCAAATGCCTGTCTTCGCGAGACACGCTACTCGTTTTCGGTCGGTCGATCATCGCCGGCGGCGGAATCGCGAGGGGCATGCCGCCGAAGCCCCAGATGCCGGTGCCTTCCCAATAGGTCGGCCAGCCGTAGTATTGATAGAATTCTATTTCGTATTGCCGCGAAACTGGACGATGCGTTTCCGGCGCCGGGCTGTTTTCAATTTGTTTTTTCCGCAAATTGATGTGGAGCAAATTGGCGTCGTCGTCCCATTTGCCGAACGAATGCGGCGAAAGCAAAACCTCACGTCCCGTCAGCCATGATCCCGTATCGGCGATCAAGTAACGAACCACCCAGGAACTGTCATCGAAGTAGAAATCCTTGATGTGTCCGATATCGCCGTCCAAGGCGCCGAGCTTGGCGCCGTAAAAGTTTTTAATTTTGTGTAGCATAGCGCGGGAGGGGGTTGAGCTCTCTCCTTATTAGACTCTGCCGTTGCGAGAAGGGTCCGGCATTTCTCCGGAAGATTCCGCGCCCGCCGCGACGGTAGGGCGGGTTATCCTTAAC
>JAYVMJ010000713.1:0-3581 GCA_043759025.1 Verrucomicrobiota bacterium
AAAAACCCCAGCGCGAGGTTGCTTCCAGGCAGGCCACTCCGACGCGGAAGCGTCCTCTCCGACGCGCGGTGCACACCCAGTTAACCAACGCTCGTTTCCCATTCGCGGGTGGTTCCACAATCACATCCACCTGCTCGCTTTCAAAACTTCCCGGCAAGGCGAGTGCCAACCGAACGCGCGCGGGTGCCGCGTCCGCATAGTTCACGATCAACGGCAGCCTGGCCGCGCGATCCTTCGTCAACCGGTTGACCGCTATGAGTTCGACCTTAGGCAATCGACCGTGGCGAAGCGCAGCCTGCAAATCCACCGCCGCAATCGTTCCCACCATGACGAGTCCAAGCACACACAGCGGCCACAGCTCCGGCAACGGGCCAGCGACCGCCGCCGCGGGAATCAACGCGGCAACACACCACAACAAACGAGGAGCAGGAACCGGCGTCATCGACGGATCAGCGCGGTACCGCGACCTGTTCCAGCAACCGCGCCAGAACCTCATCGACGGACAATCCCTCGATCTCGAACTCCGGCCGCAGCAGGATGCGATGGCCCAGCACCGGCACCGCGAGCTGGCGAATATCGTCGGGCGTCACAAAATCACGCCCATCCAGCGCGGCCTTCGCGCGTCCACCGAGCAACAACGCCTGCGTCGCGCGCGGTCCCGCACCCGAAAGCACGCTCTCGTCGGTGCGTGTAGCCCGCACCAAATCGACGATGTACGCCGTCAATTCCTCGCGCACGAGCACCGTGGCGAGGCTCGCCCGCAAATCCGCGAGTTCACCTTTGGCGAGCACCGGTTGCACCACGCCGCGCAGCAATGCGGCTTCGGGCGCATCGCCGCCGATCAGCCGGCGCGCGAGCAGGATTTCGTTGTCGCGCTCCGGACAGAGCATCTGGATGCGAAACATGAATCGGTCCTTTTGCGCTTCGGGCAGTGGATAAGTTCCCTCGGACTCGGCTGGATTTTGCGTCGCGAAAACCGTGAAGTCCGGATCCAGCAAATGCGTTTCCCGGTCGATGGTGACCGATCGTTCCTGCATCGCTTGAAGCAATGCCGCTTGGGTTTTTGCCGGGGCCCGGTTGATTTCATCGGCCAAAAGAAACGTCGTGAAGACCGGCCCGCGGACGAGCGTAAACTGATTGCTTTGGAGATTAAAGATGTTGGTGCCGGTGATGTCCGCCGGCATGAGGTCGGGCGTAAATTGAATGCGTCCGGTGGGCGCGCCGAGGACGTGCGCGAGCGTTCGCACGAGTAGCGTTTTCGCGACGCCCGGCACGCCTTCGATGAGCGCGTGTTGACGCGTGAGGATCGTAATAAGCGCAAGCTCCACGACCTTCTCCTGGCCGATGATGATCTTGGCAACTTCCGCACGGGCCGCGGCCAGTGCATCAAGGGTTTTCTTCAGGGTCTCGTTCATAATAATAAAGGTTCAACGCGGCTTTAACGTCCGCGCCATTTCGTTGTAGTTCGCGGAAAGTGATTTTTGGGGATCGCGCGCCGCCCATGCGGCCTCGAGGCGCGCCGCGGAAACGGAATTGTCCCGACCACCGCGCCGGCCTTTGCGCCACTCTTCGACGCAGGCGGGTAGCACCTCGGCCGCACCCAGCGATCGGCGCAACAAGTTCGTCATCCCGGCCGCAGGTTCGTAAGCCAGCGCCTCCGCTCCATCCGTGTCCGCCGAGTCCACCGGCGGCATAAACGCCACGAGCCGCCGCCATGCGTAAAGTCCGCCGAGCAGCGCGGAAAGCGCCATCGCTCCACCCAAACCGTAACGCCGGGCCAGCGAACCCACGCCATTCTCTTCCAACATGCCGAGCGGACCTTCCAAAAATGTCACCCGCCGGTAGTCAGCCACCAGCCAGGACAGCAATGCTGTCGCCCTTTCCCGGTTCATCGCCTCATTGCTCAGGCAATACGCGTCGGCGACGAGGACGATGGAACCGCGACCAAGCGCTTTCTCGACCAAGACCGGTTCACCCGCGCGTCGATAGCGCACCCGCCATCCGGAGCCAGCGACCGCGAAATAGAGATCGCTGTGCCACGCCACCGTCTGCGGCAAATCGGAGGGAACTCCGCTCGCTCGCTCCGCCGTCTCACTTTTCGAAATCAACCAGCGCTGCTTAAACGTAACGCCCCACTCCTTCGCCAGCTCCTTCGGTTCCAACTCCTTTTCTTGGGGAGTCTTCAATCGCTTGCTCTCCTTTTTTACTTTCGCGTCGCGCTGTTCCTTCTCCTCCTTGGTTTTCGTCCCCTCGTCCTCCGTGCGAATCCGCCCATCCTTGTCGCGATCCTCCCGCTTCTGATCCGCACGAAACGCCAACACAATGCGGGCACCGTCGTTCGCCGCCGCATCCAGCGCCGCGAGCTGATTCGCGGGCATCGACTGCCATTGTTGCCAGAACAACCCGGGCATCAGGACTACCCGTGGCCGCGCCCCGAGCTTCGCGAGCGGCCGGTAGTCGCGATCCACCGCGATGCCGGGAATCTGCGCGAGCGCGTCGTAGAGCGCGCGTGTCCCGAGCGCGTCGGCGCGCAGTGAGGAATACTCCGGGTAAAGCTCGCCTCCGCCGATCCTGAGTTGAAAAACGCCGCTGATCGCCACCAGCAAAAGCACCACCACCGCAGCGAGCGGAAACCACCGACGCAAAGCGCTCATCGGTGATCCTCCATTTGTTGCAACCATTGCCGCGCGAGCGCATCGCTCGCCGGCGCTTCGCCGTACCAGACTTCTTCAAACTGACGACGGCGGTCCCGAAAATCCCCCACCACGGCCGCCTGACCATATGCCCGGCGCCGCAGTTCGATTTCGTAATCGAGATTCGTTTTGAATTTTGCCAGCGAAAGCCAGCCGCTGTGCGCATGCCGGGCCAGGGTGGCAAGGAAGAGCGCGCGCAACGCCAGCCGCCATTCGCCGGCCGCCATTTGCTTTCGCGCAAGGTCGAGCCATCCCTCCGCCGGCAGCCGCGAAGCTTCGACGGTTTCGTCCCGCAAATCGGGCGCCGCTGCGGGAATTTCCGCCGCAGCCGGGAAGGGCCGCGGGTCGCGGTTATGGCGCCATACCTTCCAAACCATGAAAATCAAAAACAAGCCGACCGCGATCAGCAGCACGTACGCCACCAGTTGCAGCGTCGCCATCCACGCAAAGCCACTGCCGCCCGCCTTGCTGAGTCGGGCGTCGTCGTCACGTCCGGCCTTTTTGCCCGGAAAAAGGTTGCTCACCCAATCGTAAATACCGCCGATCCAACGCGCGACCGTTTTGACCACCTGCTGCAGGACTTCGAATGTCGACCGGACAAAACCCCTGACGAAGCCCTCATTTTTGCGGTCGATGGGAACGGGCAGGGGATGAAGTCGCCAGCGAAACTCCGACCGATCCAACACCTGGTTCAGCGCGCGGTCCAATACCGGCGGAGGTGCCGTTTGCGCCCGGGGAGTAAATATCCCCGGAGCAAGCTCCGAGGCATTGAAACCAATCCAACCATGCCGCCGATCGGTTATCCTCTCCTCCGTGGCACGGGCGTCCCGCCCGTGTTCGCCCGGTCCCACGGGCCAGAGGCCCGTGCCACTTCCCATCCAAGCCGGA
>JAYVMJ010000714.1:0-3772 GCA_043759025.1 Verrucomicrobiota bacterium
CTGGTCGCGGCTGGATTGATGGAAATTAACCATTGTTTCAGATCCCATCCACACCTCTTCCATCGACACGGCGCGACGATTCCCTTCTGCTTCCCTACCCTTTCGGTCTGAAGCCATGATCCTATCGTTGCTGTTACCTTACGCGAGTGCGGCCTGCGTGGCGTTACTGGCAATTCTCGCACTAGCACGCCGACAACGCACTGTCTCAGACTGGACGTTCGCCGCCGCCATGGTGCTGCTTGCCGTGGAAAACGTCCTGATTGGATTGACGGATGGAGCGCTTACCACTGACCGCGTGATTTACTGGCAGGAATGGCGCATTCTGGCCCTTTCACTGCTTCCGGGCACCTGGCTTTTGTTCAGCTTGAGCTATGCGCGGGGCAACGCCATCGATTTTCTGGCCAAATGGAAACTGTCACTCACGGCCGCGTTTGCCGTTCCCATTCTCATCGGCTTGTTTTTCCGGGACGATCTCCTCGTGGCGGTGCCGGAAGACATCGCGGCCTCGCATCTGATTGTCCGCCTAGGCTGGTCGGGCTTCGCGCTCAATCTTTGCATGCTCATCGCCTCCGTCCTGGTGCTGATGAATCTTGAGCGGACCTTTCGCGCCGCGGTGGGGACGATGCGCTGGCGGATCAAGTTCATGATCACAGGAGCGGGCCTTCTGTTTATCGTGCGCCTCTACACCAGCAGCCAGGCCCTGCTCTTTCGCGGCATCGATCCGTCATTTCAACTCCTGAACTCCGCCGGCGCCCTCATCGGCGCGGTGCTGATGATGCGTTCGTTTTTCCGGGCGGGACGTTTCAACCTGAATGTCTACCCATCGCAATTCGTGCTTCAGGGTTCGCTCACCGTCCTGCTCGCGGGTGTCTACCTGATCTTCATCGGACTATTCTCGAAGCTCGTCGGTTATCTGGGCGGCGACAGCGCCTTCGCGCTCAAATCGTTCATCGGCCTCGTCTCGCTGGTCCTGCTCGCGATCCTGATTCAATCCGACCGCGTCCGCCTTTCCCTCCGCCGTTTTATCAGCCGGAATTTTCAACGGCCACTCTACGACTACCGTACGATGTGGCAGAAATTCAACGAAGGAACTGCGTCGCGAATGGAGCGAACTGATCTCTGCCGGTCTCTCGTCCGATTGGTGGCCGACATGTTCGAAGCGCTCTCCGTCACGATCTGGTTGATGGACGAAAAGGGCGAATCACTCGTTCTCGGCGCCTCGACCTCGCTCTCGGAGGCGCAGAGCCGTGACATCGGGCCGCAGCCGCAGGATTCGGGCGACGTCATCCGTCATTTTCAAAATCATCCCGAACCAGCCGACATCGAAGGTTCGCGCAGTCCGTGGGCCGCGTCACTCCGGCAATGGAACCCGGGTGAATTCCCCAATGGCGGACATCGGATCTGCATTCCACTGATTGCGCGCGGTGAAATGCTGGGCTTGATCACCCTCGGCGACCGCGTCGGAGGAGTGGAGTATTCGCTGCAGGATTTCGACATGTTGAAATGTGTCGGGGACCACGTCGCCGCCAGTTTGTTGAATGTGCGGCTTTCCGAAAAGCTGCTGCAGGCAAAGGAACTCGAGGCGTTTCAAACCATGGCGGCTTTTTTCGTCCACGATCTGAAGAACGCCGCGTCCACCCTTAACCTCATGCTGCAAAATCTCCCGGTGCATTTTAACGATCCGGCCTTTCGCGAGGACGCCTTGCGGGGAATTTCCAAGACCGTGACGCATATGAATCACCTCGTAAGCCGCCTCGGTCTTTTGCGCCATGAGCTGAAAATCAGTCCAACTCCCGGCGACCTCAATCGTGTCGTCGCCAGCTCGCTCGGAGTCTTCGAAACCGGCTCCGGTATGACTCTCGTCCAGAACCTGCGTCCGCTTCCGGCCATCGCCATCGATCAGGAGCAGATGCAAAAAGTGGTGACCAATCTGGTCCTCAACGCCCGCGAAGCAGTGGGCAGCAGCGGTGAAGTACGGGTTGAAACCGCCATGGAAAATGGCTGGGCCGTGCTCACGGTCACGGACAATGGCTGCGGCATCAGCCCGGAATTCCTGCGGGGCGCGCTTTTCCGGCCCTTTCAAACCACCAAGAAAAGCGGCCTCGGCATCGGCATGTTTCAGAGCAAAATGATTGTCGAAGCCCACCGCGGCCGGATCGCGGTTGCCAGCGAGCCGGGCAAAGGAACAACCTTTCAAGTCTTTCTCCCCACCGCGCCCCAACCCTGAGCAGCCGTGCCCATTCGTTTTTGCGCAGGCTTTAATTTCAAATGACCGTCCCGAGTCCCAAACCCCACTTACTGATCGTCGATGATGATGATGAAATCCGGACCCAGATGAAATGGGCGCTGACGCAGGAATATGAAATTCTGCTCGCGGCTGATCGCCCCAGCGCGGTGGATCTCTTTCGCTCCGCCCGACCGCTGGTCGTCCTGCTCGATCTTGGTTTGCCCCCGCGCCCCGGCACACCCGAGGAAGGCCTGGCCGCCCTCAGCGAACTGCTTGCCCTCGATAACCTCGCGAAAATCGTGATCGTGAGCGGCCAGGGCGAAAAAGCCAACGCGCTCGCGGCCATCGGTGCCGGCGCCTACGACTTCCTCGGAAAACCAGTCGCCACCGATGAATTGAAATTGCTGCTGAAACGCTGCTTTCACGTCGCAACCCTCGAAAAGCAATATCGCGACATGCAGAGAAAGCTGAGCGGGGAGGCGTTCGATGGCATGCTTGGCACGAACACGCGGATGCAGTCTGTGTTCGAATCCATTCGCAAAGTCGCCACCACCGAAGCCTCGGTCCTCATCTTGGGTGAGAGCGGCACCGGCAAGGAAATGGCCGCGCGCGCCATTCACCAGCGCAGCGCGCGGAAGGACGGGCCATTCGTTGCGATCAATTGCAGCGCGATTCCCGAGACGCTGATCGAAAGCGAATTGTTCGGTCACGAAAAAGGCGCTTTCACCGGCGCCCACATGCAGCGGAAAGGCCGCATCGAAACCGCGAATGGAGGAACGCTCTTCCTCGACGAAATCGGTGAAGTCCCGTTGCCCATCCAAGTGAAATTACTGCGATTTCTGCAGGAGCAACGCATCGAACGGGTCGGTGGACGGCAGGAAATCGAGGTCGAAACCCGCGTCATTGCCGCCACCAACGCCGATCTAAAAAAAGGCATGGCCGACGGCACCTTTCGCGAAGATTTGTTTTACCGTCTCGCCGTGGTGCAACTCCTGCTGCCGGCGCTGCGCGATCGCGGGGAAGACATTCTTCTGCTGGCCAATTCCTTTTTGCAGCAGTTCTCTGAACAAAACCACAAAACCGGCCTCGTCTTCGCCCCCGAATCAATCCGCGGCCTGACCCGGCACTCGTGGCCGGGAAATGTGCGCGAACTGCAAAATCGCGTGAGACGCGCCGTGATCATGGGCAGTGACAAACGCCTGACCCTCCAGGACCTTGAGCTCACCGCGTCAGCCACTCCGCCGCCAGGAACTTCGCTCAAGGAAGCCCGGGAGGCGTTGGAGCGCGAAATGATTCAGCAAGCGTTAAAAAAGCACGGCGGAAAAATCACCGGCGCCGCCATCGATCTCGGCATCAGTCGCCCCACCTTTTATGAACTGATGGCCAAACTCGGCCTGCAGAAACCCGAGTGATGCCAACAAGCCCAATCCTTTTACACCAAGAAGCAAAGGGCGCAGAGAACAGAATGAAATTCTAGAGCATTTCAATTCAAGCTGTAGCCGCAAAAGAACGCCGGGAACGCAAAAACAGAGGCTCAGCTTTGCG
>JAYVMJ010000715.1:0-3246 GCA_043759025.1 Verrucomicrobiota bacterium
CCCGAGATGGTCGTGTATGCTTCGATGCAACCCCAGTCGCGGCCGCAACCGCAAGAGAAGGTTCGGATGTTGCCGAGAAGATGAAGCGCCGCGGGAATATGACCGCCTTCCATGCCGTTGAGGGTGTCGCCGTCCAGCGGCAGGCCGTTCGCGTCGACGTAAGCGACGCCCAAGCCAGAGCCGGGCGCGAGCATGAGGACACTTGCTTTTTTTCCGCCGCGGACGCGCTGAGCTTCAGCCACGCCGCCATAATTTCCGTCGTTTCCGGTGACGAGTGGGATCGAGCGCCCGGCGGATTGGGCGATCGCTCGACTGTAATCGGCGTGAAAATCCCAGCCCTCAAAATTCCTGGGCAAATTCGCCGCACGGCCCAGGACGCCGTAACGCTCGTACGGACCGGGAATGGCGAGACCCACGCCTTGCACCTGACTCCACGTGAGATTGTTCTCCGCGAGAAATCCATTCACCCCATCGATCCAACCGCGAATGACAGCGTCGGTGCCGGCGCTCGAGTTCGTCGAGCTTTGACGCAACTTGTGCGAGATGATCGAACCGTCGGCCCAAACGCCGCCGGTTTTTGAGGTGGTTGCGCCGCTGTCGGTGCCAATAAAAACGCCTTGATTGGACATGGTGGAAAGGAAGTCGATTTGTGCGGAAGAACTCAACTCAGTGGCAGGCCGGGCGGGAGTCGGCAACGGCAAAGAAAAGGAAATGTCGCTTCTTCAGGTCGCAGCGAAATGGGCGGCGATTTTCTCGCGGCGAAACGCGAAAACCCTTTCGAGCGCACGTCGTACCCAAAGTCGATGGATCAGTTCGCTGAACGGAGCGAAGGGCAGGGCGTACGTCACGTGATCAGTCATTTCGACGCCGCCGTTTTTAGGGACGAAACGATGTTCGTGATGCCAGAGTTTGTAGGGCCCGATGCGTTGCTCATCGACGAAAAAATCCTGTTCCTGCACATGGGTGATTTCCGTCAACCATCGCACCCTGATTCCGGGCAGCAGACGGATACGATAAGCAATCATCTGTCCGGCGTACATTCGACTGGGAGCGGTCAGCGTTTCGAACTGCAGTTCCGGAGGCGTGAGCAAATTCAGATTGTCGGGTGTCGCGAAAAAATCCCACACCTTCTCTAAGTTGGCAGGAATGAACTGGGTGAAGTGCAGTTGATGAATCATGGCTGGCTGTAGCGAACAATGTCGGTGTCCCAACGAATCCAACCACCCGACAAAGTCTAGATCATGATTCCGGCTGTCGACTTCGCGATCGCTTGGCTGAGGCGGCTGAGTTGCGTCGATTCTCTCTTTGCACTGATGATCCAGTGAATTACTTTGCGCTGATACCACGGCGCTTGTTTTTGGAAAAACGCCCACGCCTTGCGGTTCGCTTTGAATTTTTTCAGGTAAGGCACCGGGAGTGATTTCGGTTCTTTCTGCTCGAACGAATCGACCCCGATTTTGCCGGGCCTCCGCGCTTCGAATGCGGACAAGCCTGCCGGACGCATTTTCCCCAGCACGGTCAAACGCGCAACGTGCGCGAGGTTGCGGTTGCTCCAAATGCTCGCGGATTTGCGGGGCGTAAACCGATGCATGAAACTAGCCGCATCGAATTTTCGGACCATTCCGTCGATCCACCCAAAGCATAACGCTTCGTCGATCGCTTCCGCATACGTCATTTGGCAAAGGCCGGAGTTCGTCCGGTGGAAACCAACGGGAAGTTCCGTGACGGTGGCGTGATTTTGCTTGAGCCACTGGCGGAATTCCGTCGCGGACGTGAAATGGATGACAGTCATTGGACAGTGGGAACTTTCGGCCGGCTACGGCAATTCGTCAACGCCGCCACTGGGAAGTGTATTCACACCACGGACACTTGGGAAACCGTCATTCTGAGCGGAGCGAAGAATCCGCGCGCTCAATCGTAGCGCCACGTTCGCACCCGTGGATTCTTCACTGCGTTCAGAATGACAAGCTAGTTTAAAAACGCTTCCTACGCGGCCCGCTATTACGCCGTGACAGTTTGTTCGATGGGCAACTCGTGGAGTTTTAATTCGGGATTTTTTTCCGTGAAGTAACGCATCGTCCATTCATTGGGAAAGAGGACGACCGGCTGATCGAATTTGTCGGCACCAAAACTTACTCCGCTGGCGACGACGAATTTGGAATAATCGATCGAGCCCTTGGCGAGGCCGGCGGTCGAGCCATCGGCGAGCGAGAGCCAGCGCAGCACAGTCCACGGCGTGGGGGTGAGGCGGCACTCGGCGTTGTACTCGCTTTGCAAACGCCATTGCACGACTTCAAATTGCAGGGGGCCGACGGCTGCGAGCAGCGTGGCGCCGGGAGGCGCGTTGCGGGCGGTGAAGGATTGCACGACACCTTCCTGGAGAAGTTGCTCGAGTCCGGCGCGGTATTTTTTGGAATCGGCCGACGTGGGATTGGAGATGTACGTGAAAACTTCGGACGGGAAGCGGGGAATCTCGTCATAGTAGATTCCGCGGTCCTCGGTGAGGGTGTCACCGATGCCGAATTCGCTGTGACCCACCAGTCCAATTACGTCGCCGGGCCACGCTACGTCGACCGTTTCGCGTTCGCGTCCGAAGAGTTTGTGTGAGGAGGAAAGGCGGACCTGTTTGCCGGTGCGCTGATGCGTGACAACCATATCGCGTTCGAATTTACCGGAGCAAACACGGAGAAACGCGATGCGATCGCGGTGCTTGGCATCCATGTTCGCCTGGATCTTGAAAATGAAGCCGGAAAATTTCGGGTCGGCCACGGGCACGACACGCGCAGCAGTCGGTTGCGCCATGCCGGGGACGGATACGCTGACGGAAGTCCGCGGGGCGGGCGGCACGGAGTCCTTCAAGAAACCGTCGAGCAAAAGTTGAATGCCGAAATTATTGACGGCCGAACCGAAGTAGACGGGCGTTTGCTGGCCGGCTTGGACAGCTTTGAGATCGAAGGGATGACCTGCACCGTCGAGCATCTCGAGCTGTTCCTTTACCTGCGCATACGTGTCGTCGTCCAATCTACTGCGGACGGATTCGTCATCGAGGGAAGTGACGTTGACCGGCGCTTGGAATTTTCCGCCTGGAACGCGTTCGAACAGATGAACCTGACGCGTGCGGCGATCAAAGACACCCTTGAATTGCGGACCGTTGCCCAACGGCCAAATCACGGGTGATGACTGCAGGCCGAGGACGCTTTCGAGTTCATCGAGCAGCGCGATTGGGTTGTGCGTCGGGCGATCGCA
>JAYVMJ010000716.1:0-7546 GCA_043759025.1 Verrucomicrobiota bacterium
CCGACTGCTCCAGGAGAGTTTTTTTGAAGAGATCGCCTCACGTTCGGTGCCCGGCACCCGGCTCTATTTCCGCACTGATTTTGCGGCTTATTTTGAAAATGTGACCGCCATTTTCCCGGCGCTCAAAACGTGGCAATTAGTTGACAGTCCGATCTGGCCATCCGAGCACGAGACGGTTTTCCAGGCCCGCGCCGTCAGCTATCAATCGTTGGTGGCGATCAGGACCACACATCCAGCCAAACCAACAGGAAAAGTTGCGTCAGGGCTGCCACCCCAAGCAACACCCACGTCAGTTGCATGAATATGTTGTGCGCTAACTTGCGTTCGCCATTCGCGCGTCGCGGCAACTCGGTCCGGGCCAGTAGATCGTGGGTTATCTGATCCATGCGCTTACCTTTTAGCGTTCCACCTCCGCTGGCAAGCGCCGCCTCTTTCATTAGGGGCGCAGTATTCTTTCTTGGCGTCTCTAATTCTGCGCCTTTTCCCGCCTTTTTTCATTTAGAGGGTTGACGCTATCGAGAGCAAAAACCTACCTGATACCTCTTTTCGCCGGACATCACGTTGTTTTCCGCATGCTACGTTACATCAACAAAATTATCTGTCTCCTCCCGCTGCTGGGTTTTACCGCTTCAGCATATGCGGCTGAAGCGCATGGGGTCATGCCTGCGGCTGATGTTCTCTTTCGCGTCGGGCCTCTGCCGGTCACAAACAGTATGGTGACAAGCTGGCTCGTTGCCGGCGCATTATTACTAGTTATTCGATTTGCCGTGGGAAAGCCCAAGCTGGTTCCGTCGCGTGGGCAAGCGATGGTCGAAAATCTCCTCGAGGCAATTTTGGATCTGATAAAGCCGATTGTTGGACCAAAGGCTTACAAGGCGGCGTTCCCGCTTCTGATTTCACTTTTCGTATATATTCTCGTCCAAAACTGGAGCGCCTTGGTGCCAGGAGTCGGCACTATATTCAAAATGAATGATGAGGGCGGCTGGATGGAACTACTTCGTCCCGGCAATGCCGACATGAATGGAACCATTGCGCTAGCGGTCGTAGCCATGACTGCATGGCTGTATTTGATTCTCCGATTTGCGGGACCGAAAATGATATTTTTGGATATTTTTGGTAATAAAGCCGACAAGCACGAGACGCCTGCTGCGATTTACTACCCCCTTTTTGTTATCTTTTTCGCGGTGGGATTATTGGAAATCATCTCGATCGCATTTCGTCCGGTTTCCCTATCTTTCCGGCTCTATGGAAATGTCTTTGGCGGCGAAAACCTGATTCATGCGATGTCAGGTATGCAGCGCTGGGGATTACCGATTCCCTTCTATTTCTTGGAAGTACTAATTGGTTTTGTGCAGGCATTCGTCTTCATGCTTTTGGTCAGCGTTTATATCGGGCTGATCGCCAATCATGGCGATGACCATCCCGAGGAACATGGCCACGCCAAGCAGCATTAATTTCTCGTTGGGAGCGTGCCTAGAGTGCGCACGACGATAACAACAAAAAAGGTAAATACATATATATGAACCACCACGTCATCGCAGAAATCACAGGTAGCATCCAAGGCGCATTTGGCTGTCTTGGGGCCGCCTTTGGCGTCGGATTTGTCGGCACGAAGGCTGTTGAAGCCGTCGGTCGCAATCCGGGTGCCTCAGTCAAAATCCTGGTCCAATCAATTATTGGTATGGCCCTCGCCGAAGCGGTCGCGTTCTACGCTCTCTTCCTCGGTAAATAATCAATCGCTGCACCGATTTCCATCGGTGCAGACACTTTTCCCCATGCTCCTTTCCTCAATCTTTATCGCCACTGTCACTTCCGAACATGGTGAGGAAGCTGTTAGCGGCATCACCAAAATCACGCGAGATTTCGGCGTAAATGTACCGAACATCGCCGCGCAAACGCTAAGCTTCGTAATTGTTGCTTTTATCCTTTGGCGTTTTGGCTTTAAGCCGGTTTTGGCCGCATTGGACGAGCGCAATGCCAAGATTGCCGCTGGCCTCAAGAACGCCGAGGAAACGCAGGCACGCCTCGCAGCCGCTGCACAAGAAAGCGCGCAAATCGTCCGCAATGCGCAACTCGAAGCGCAAAAATCCATCGAGGAGGCGCGCAAGTCCGCCAAGGAGTTCGCCGATCGACAACAGGCCGAGGCCGTCGCCCGCGCGGCCGACACGCTGGCCAAAGCCCAGCAAGCCATCGAACTCGAACACAAGAAAATGCTCGAGCAGGCCCGGACCGAAATCGCCCGCCTGGTCATCAAGACCACCGAGCAGGTGCTCGCGAAGAAACTCACTGACGCCGACCGTGCAGCGTACAACGACGCTGCCGCCCGCGAACTCGCGGCCCTTTAATTTCGCTTTATTTTACGTTCCCCATGGCCGCCGACAAAAAGACCAAGCTCCTCGCCCGACAACTCTTCAAGTTGAGCGTGGTCGACGACCAGGTATCGGCCGAACAGGTTTCGGGCGTGCTGGCTTGGGTCGAAAAACATTCGCCCCGCCAATCGCTCGCGCTGCTCCATCTTTACCAGCGGCTCATCGCGACGGAACTCTCCCGTTCGCAAGCGCTGGTCTCGCACGCGGGTTCCCTGCCCGATGGCGTTCTCGCTCGCATCGGTCAGGCGATGGCCAAAAAATATCACCGTACGATCACGCCTTCCGCGAAACCTGACACCTCCCTGATCGCGGGTATTCGCGTCCGAGTTGGCGACGATCTTTATGAGTCTTCCGTCGCCGGACAACTCGCTGCCCTCTCCGCCTAATTTTGCTTAAATTTTTTTCAACCCGCGCCCCCACGCCATGAGTAACGTCATCGAACAAATCGAACAACAGATCGCCAAACTTTCCACGAAGGCGGTAAAGAAAAACACCGGCCACATCCGCACAGTTGCGGACGGTGTCGCCAAAATCGACGGGCTGTCGGAAGTGATGTACAACGAAATGGTGCAATTCCCCGGTGGCACCATCGGCATCGCGCTCAATCTGGAGCAGGACGAAGTCGGCTGCGTCGTGCTCGGTGACGTCTCGCAGCTCAAGGAAGGCGACGAAGTCACCACTACCGGCAAACTTCTCTCCGTTCCCGTGGGCAAAGCACTCTTGGGCCGCGTCGTGGACGCCCTCGGGCAGCCGATCGACGGCAAAGGTCCGATCGACGCCAAGGAAACCTATCCCGTCGAGAAAATCGCACCCGGCATCATGGCGCGTAAATCCGTTACGCAACCGCTCTTCACCGGCATCATGGCGATCGACTCCATGATTCCAATCGGCCGCGGCCAGCGTGAACTCATCATCGGCGATCGCGGCACGGGCAAGACGACCATCTGTGTCGACACGATCATCAATCAGGCCCGCATCAACAAAGTCGGTATCGCTTCGGGCAATAAGGATTTTCGTCCGGTCTATTCCATCTACGTCGCCGTCGGCCAGAAACAGTCGAACGTCGTTCGCACGATCTCGGCACTCGAAGCGGCTGGCGCGTTGGAATTCACGATCATCGTCGCCGCCACCGCGGCCGACAATCCGGCCAACCAATACCTCGCGCCATTCTCCGGCGCTGCGATCGGCGAATGGTTCATGGAAAATGGCATGGATGCTCTCATCGTTTATGATGATCTCTCCAAGCACGCCGTCGCGTACCGCCAGATCTCGCTCATCCTGAAACGCCCGTCCGGCCGCGAAGCTTATCCGGGCGACGTTTTCTATCTTCACTCCCGCTTGCTCGAGCGTGCCGCGCGTCTCGATGGCAAAGGTTCGCTCACCGCACTGCCCGTGATCGAGACGCAGGCTGGCGACGTTTCCGCGTACATTCCGACCAACGTTATTTCCATTACGGACGGCCAGATTTTCCTTGAGACCGATCTCTTCAATCAAGGTATCCGTCCTGCGGTTTCAGTTGGTCTCTCCGTTTCGCGCGTCGGTTCCGCAGCGCAGATCAAGGTGACCAAGCAGGTTGGCGGCAAACTCAAGGGTGAGTTGGCCCAGTTCCGCGAGCTCGCGGCCTTCGCGCAATTCGGTTCCGATCTCGACGCGAAGACGAAAGCCACGCTCGAGCGTGGCGCCCGCATCGTCGAACTCTTCAAGCAGCCGCAGCTCAACCCGCTCGCGATTGAGGTTCAGGCTTCGATTCTCTGGACCTTGCAGAAGGGCTACTTCGATTCCGTCGAGGTGAAAAACGTCGTACAGGCGGCCGTTTCGCTCCGCGAATACCTCACTGCCCGACGCGATTCGCTGCTCGCAGCCATCCGCACCAAAGCCGCGCTCTCCCCTGAGATCGAAACCGATCTCAAAGCCGCCGCCGAAGAATGGAAAGCCACGTTTGCTGCCAAAGCTTGAACGGCTGAAAAACTGAAGGGCTGAACCTGTGCAAAATTCACGTTTCACGAACAAGGTGACGTTCGCAGCCGTACGTTCCAACTGGGACGGCGGGTTGCGCGCTTGTTCATTGCACTTCCCGCCCGAAATCGCCTCGCACAAAATTACGGCGACCAATTGGTCCGCGCCGCAAATTCAGTCGGCGCAAATTATCGTGAAGCCCAACGCGGTCGCTCAAAAGCGGAATATCGCTCAAAGCTTGGTGACTGCCTGCGTGAAGCGGACGAAACGCTTTTTTGGCTCGAATGTCTCGAGGCTGACGCGATTCTCCCCGGCTCCCGTTTGGTTTCGCTCAAGCAGGAAGCCAACGAACTCATCGCCATTTTCGTCACTCTGCTCAAATAGATTGATGGCACGTTTCAGCTCTTCAGCCCTTCAGTCTTTCAGCCTTTCCTGACCCATGGCTACTCTTCGCGATATCCGCCGACGCATCAAGTCGGTCAAGAACACCCGCCAGATTACCAAGGCGTTGGAACTGGTTGCTGCGTCCAAAATGAAAAAGGCGCAGCAGGCCGCGCTTGCTGGCCGACCCTACGCCAATCTCATGGCTGACATGCTCGCGTCGCTGGCCGGCCGCGTGGAGGATATTTTTGAGCATCCGTTTCTCGTTAAACGCGTGGTAAAAACGCGCGGCATTCTGCTCGTGACGACCGATATCGGTCTCGCCGGTGGTTTGAACGCCAATCTCTTCAAGGCAGTTTCGGAAATCAAAACCCCGGCGAAGTATGTCGCGGTTGGCCGCAAAGGTGCGCAATTTCTCGCCCGTTCCCACCGCGACCTGGTCGCTGATTTCACCATCTCCGATCGCGTGCCTTTCTCCGACGTGAAAACCGTCGTCGAATTCATGGTCAAACTATACCTCGAAGGCACCGTCGACACGATCGAAGTGATTTATTCCCGCTACAAGAACACGCTGGTTCAGGAACCGACGGTTCGCCCGCTGCTTCCGCTGACCAATGTCCGTGAATTTATCGCCCAGCATCGCACCGGTGGTGACGGCACAAAATTCACCGACGATCGTGACATGGTTTTCGAACCCGACGTGAAGTCCGTGCTCGAAGCGTTGTTGCCGTTCTACGTGAACCGCTGGGTTTATCAAATGATCCTCAGCGCAAAGGCGTCCGAACATTCCTCGCGCATGGTCGCGATGAAGACCGCGAAGGACAACGCCACGAAACTGATCGGCGATCTCACGCTCGAATATAACAAGGCACGTCAGGCCGGCATCACCCAGGAAATCCTGGAAATTGCCGCGGCCTCGTTCGCGACTTCCTAACTATTTTAACCAAACCCCGCCCTCGTCTCCGTCATGAGTAATCAAGGCAAAATCGTCCAAGTAATCGGCGCCGTCGTCGACGTCCAGTTCTCCTCGAACTCCGTCCCCGCCATCTATCAAGCACTCACCGTCGACTTCGCGGTCTCCGGCAAGAAGGAGACGCTGACCCTCGAGGTGCAACAGCACTTGGGCGAAGGTCTCGTGCGCACCATCGCGATGTCCTCATCGGAAGGTCTCGTGCGCGGCTACCCGGTCACTGATACGGGTGCGCCCATTTCAGTCCCAGTCGGAGAAGGCATTCTCGGACGAATTTTCAATGTCACGGGCGACCCCGTTGACGGTAAAGGTCCGGTTCCGCACACGAAACGCTATCCGATTCACCGGCCTGCTCCCGCATTGGTCGATCAGGATACGAAGGCGGACATTCTCGAAACCGGCATCAAGGTCATCGATCTCATCTGTCCCTTCATCAAGGGTGGTAAAGCCGGTGCTTTCGGTGGCGCCGGTGTCGGCAAGACCGTCGTTATTCTCGAACTCATCAACAACATCGCAAAAGCGCACGGCGGTTATTCGGTGTTCGCCGGCGTCGGTGAACGTTCTCGTGAAGGTAACGATCTTTATCATGAAATGTCCGAGGCCGGCGTCATCAATCAAGCTGACCTCGGCAAGTCCAAGGTGGCGCTGGTGTACGGGCAGATGAATGAGCCGCCCGGTGCCCGTATGCGCGTTGCGCTCTCCGCGCTTGCGATGACGGAATATTTTCGCGACGAGAAAAACCAGGACGTGCTTCTCTTCATCGACAATATTTTCCGTTTCTCCCAGGCCGGCTCGGAAGTGTCCGCGTTGCTCGGTCGCTCGCCGTCGGCGGTCGGTTATCAACCGACGCTCTCGAACGAAATGGGTATTTTGCAGGAACGCATTACCTCGACGAAGAAGGGTTCCATCACTTCCGTGCAGGCGGTTTACGTTCCGGCGGACGATCTTACCGATCCCGCGCCCGCGAACACCTTCGCACACTTGGATTCCACGATCGTATTGGAACGCTCCATCGCCGAACTCGGTATTTATCCCGCAGTCGATCCGCTCGCGTCTGTTTCGAAGGCGCTGCAACCCGACATCGTCGGCGAAGAGCACTACAAGGTTGCCCGCGAAGTGCAGCGTATTCTCCAACGCTACAAGGATCTTCAGGACATCATCGCAATTCTCGGTCTCGATGAATTGTCGCCCGAGGACAAACTCACGGTTTACCGTGCGCGCAAACTCCAGCGTTTCCTCTCGCAGCCGTTCGCCGTGGCCGAAGTCTTCACCGGAACTCCCGGCAAGTACGTGCCCGTCAAGGATACGGTTCGCGGATTCAAGATGATCCTCGATGGCGAACTCGATAACGTGACCGAAACCGACTTCTACATGAAGGGCGGAATCGACGAAGTCATCGCAGCTTCCAAGAAAGCCTGATCGCCATGCCGCTCACACTCGAAATCGTCACGCCCGAGGCGAAGGTGTATTCCGACACCATCGACTCAGTCGTGATACCCACGGTGGAGGGCGAGATCGGTATTCTCCCCGGCCATATTCCTTTGCTGACGCAAATTGCACAGGGCGAGTTGCGTGTAACGAAAGGAACAGCCACCCACTGGCTAGCAGTTGGCGGTGGGTTCGCGCAGGTTGACGGCGACGTCGTCCGCGTGTTGGCGGAAAACGCCATCACTGAGGAAAAGATCGACGAAACCGCCGTGGAGACCGCGATGAAACGCGCCGAGGACCAGCTTAAGGAAGCCGAGAACATGGATCCGCAGCAATATGAACACCTGCAAAGCCTTATCCGCTATGCTGGCGTCCAGCTCGCGGTAAAACGCCGGCGTCGCTAAGTTTTTCGCCCCGAGTTTACCCCGCACGGTTGACCCGG
>JAYVMJ010000717.1:0-2744 GCA_043759025.1 Verrucomicrobiota bacterium
CCGGCACGGTGGTGAATCTAAACCTCACGAGTGCGATCGATTCCCAGGGCGACGGTCTGCCGGATGGCAAACGACAATTAAAATTCCCGACTGACGACAATTATTATTCCCGAGTTTTTTGGGGATAAATTTGCGCGAGTTTTCTTCCGGGACTCAAGTCTCGAGACTGCGGAAGCTCACGGCGCAAATGGTAACAAAACGTCAGTTAAAACGACTCTTCAATGAGTTCAAGAAAAAGGGAAATATGTCACATAGCGCCATGAAGGCGGATCTGGATCCGAAAACCGCCGCCAAGTACATCAAAAACAACTGTCAAACGCCCCATGAGTTGCAAGCCAAGCACACCTGGCGCACACGAGCGGATCCCCTGATTGGGATCTGGAATGAAGCGGAGCAGATGCTCCTGGACGCTCCCGAGTTGGAGAGCAAAGCCCTCTTTGAGCATTTGCTTTTGGGCAAAGAAGACGCCGTCAATCCCTCGCATTTACGAACGTTTCAGCGCCGAGTCAAGCACTGGCGTTTGACTCATGGACCCGACAAGGAGGTGTTTTTCCCGCAGGATCGAACACCGGGGAAAATGGCGCAATTGGATTGGACGCATGCTCTGGAGTTGGAAGTGACCATCCAGAGCCGCCTTTATGACCATCTGCTTTGTCACATGGTCTTGCCCTATTCCAACTGGCAATGGGCCACGCGTTGTCACTCCGAATCACTGTTGTCGCTCCGAGCCGGTTTGCAAGCGGCGTTGTTTCGCTTGGGCAAAGTTCCGCCCATTTTTCAAGTGGATAATAGCAGCGCGGCCACGCACCAGATTAGCACTGCGGGAGCGGAGCGGGCGTTTAATCCGGATTTCCTTTCGATCATGGAGCATTACGGATTTAAGCCGTTGACGATTAATGTTCGTTGCCCGAATGAAAATGGAGATGTGGAATCGCTCAACGGACATTTGAAGCGGCGGATTAAGCAATATCTGATTTTACGGGGCAGCCGAGATTTCCGTTGCGCCGAGGAATACGATCTGTTTTTGGAGGAAGTTTTGCAGCGAGCCAATGCGGCCCGGCAAGTTAAGATCGGCGAGGAATTGGCCGTGATGCGAGAACTTCCGCCGACGCGCCTGAGCGAATATGACGAGGTGTGTTGCCGGGTGAGCAGCGCGAGCACGATCCGAGTCAAGAAAGTGGGTTATTCGGTGCCCGCGCGCTGGATTGGGCAGGATCTCAAAGTGGAGGTTTACGAAGCGGAACTCAAGATTTACGCCGGTAGAGAGCTCTTGCTCAAGCTGCCCCGAGAACGGGGTGATCGGGGTGCGGTCATTGATTTTAGGCATGTGATCGACCAGTTGTTGCGCAAGCCCGGAGCTTTTGCCGAATATCGTTATCGCGAAGAACTCTTTCCCAGTCCGACTTATCGCCGCGCTTACGATCGGTTGATCGCCGATCATGGGCCCAGGCGGGGGGAACTGGATTATCTACACTTGCTCAAGTTGACGGCTGATCTTTCCGTGGGCGTGCCCGTTTCGATGGCCAGCCATGGGATAGAAGCGGTTTTGAGCGAATGCCTGGTCTCAAGCGCCAGATTGCAAATTGAGCCGTTGCGGCGGCTTTTGGGGATGGCTCCGGGAACGTCGTTGCCGGTCTTGGAACTGACGGCGGATTTGAGTGGGTACGATGGTTTATTAGAATCAGCCAGGGAGGAGGTGGTTCATGTCGCCTGATCCGCTGGAAATACTGTTACGGGCCTTCCACTTGCCGACGATGGCCTCGATCTACGGGCAAAGTTTGGCCCAGGCCGAAGTTCAGAATTGGGGCTACAAGCGTTTTCTTATGCACCTGTGCGAGAGCGAGGAGCAGGACCGACGAGAACGCCGAGCGATGCGGTTACTCAAAAATTCGGGGCTGCCGGACGGCAAGAACCTGGGGAATCTCGATGAGAATGTATTGCCCCCAAAGATCAAGCGTTTATTGCCGACGTTGCTGGACGGAAATTTCGTGGACCGGGGCGAGAACGTGCTGGCGTTTGGCCTGCCCGGAAGAGGTAAAACGCACTTCCTGGCGGCACTGGGACGGGAGTTGATCCTGCGCCATCGCTACCCGGTTTTATTCACACCGACATTTAAGCTGGTCCAGCAATTATTAGCGGCCAAAAAGGAATTGCGCCTGGAAGCCATGCTCAAGAAACTCGATAAGTTCGCTGTCGTCATTTTGGACGACATTGGTTACGTCCAGCAGGATCGCGAAGAAATGGAGGTGCTTTTCACGTTTTTGGCTGAACGCTACGAAAGGCGCAGTGTCATGATTTCCACCAATCTGGTTTTTTCCAAATGGGATCAGATCTTCAAGGATGCGATGACGACCATGGCGGCGATCGACCGGTTAGTGCATCACGCCATCATTTTGGAATTCAATGGAGAGAGTATTCGGACGCAAAAAGCGAAGGAAAAAAACAAGGAATGAGCGGCGCCAAAACATTCCCTCCGTTCCATTCCGTCTTTGCCGCTGGCGCGGCAAAGACTCCATTCCACGGAGGGAATGTTTCCATTCATTGATCCGACTCAATTTGAATATGATTTTGAGAGCGCATGATTACGGGAATTATAATTGTCGTCGTATGGGAAGAATAATTGTCGTTGACGACGTGCCCGCTTCCAGGGCAGCCGCCGCCTGATGCGCCTTCCGCAAATCGCGCGTCCAAACCCCGGCCGCCAATCCGTAAGGCGTGTCATTTCCTTGACGCATCGCATCGGG
>JAYVMJ010000718.1:0-5462 GCA_043759025.1 Verrucomicrobiota bacterium
GCCGCGGGAGGCGGTACGACCCAGTTGGCGCAGGCGCGGAGCAAGCCAGACGGGTGCGCCTTCGAGCCAGCTCGTGCGCGGGCTTTCGGCACGGGCGGAGCGTTCGGCGAGTGTTTCGGAGTTGATGCGGAGATGGCGGGCGGGCGTGAGCGCGAAGGCGGTGCGCCAGAGGCGGTGGCAGGCGGCTTCGTCCGGCGTCTCGGCGAACCAGCGGGCGAGCGTGGAAAAATCGGCGGCGCGGTCGGCGCGGCTGGTGCGACGGTCGTTGATTTGCGAGACGGCCGTGAGCAGCGCGGGAATCGCGGAGCGGGCGCGGGCGCGGAGGAGTTCGGACTGGGAAGGCGTTTCGCCGGGAATGAACCAGCGGCGGAGACCGGCCCAGGATTGTTGCCAGCGCTGCGTGGCCACATCGAGCGCATCGGGCTCGGGATCGAGCATGTCGGTGAGATCGCGGCGGGCGGCGGCGATGAAGGCGAGTTCGATGCCACAGCTTTCAAGGAGGAGCAGGGCCTCGGAAATCCGGCTGGTGGCGACAACGAGTTCGCCGATGAATTTTTCCAGGTAGTCGATGAGCTTTTCCTTGTAGGCGAGGAAGGCTTCGACGCCGATGCCGTGAAGTTCGAGGGTGCTCTGCAGGCCGCGCATGAAGGACTGGGCGCGGGAGGTGAGCTGCTCGAAGCGGGAGACCAGGCTGGAGAGAAGTTGATGCAGCTTGGCGTCGTCGGGCGGGTTGTCGGCGAGGCGCGGGAGCAGGGCGTCGAGCAGTTCGCCGATGTCCTGGAGGGCGGTGGTCTGGAGTTCGCCCGGGCGGTGAAGGTATTCGGTGAAGACCGCGAGGGCCTGTTCGGCGGCTTCGCCGGCGGCGCTTAATTGATAAAGGCGGCGGCGTTGATAAAATTCCTCGATGGTGGCGGCGTCGGCGTTATCGGCGGTATCGTCGAGATTGCCCCACGTGCGCAATTGCTGGAGAGCGGAGGAGACGGCTTCAGCGTCGGCGGCGCCGATCTGAAATTTCGAATTTGAGATTTCAAAGGGGAGCGCAACTGCCGGGAGCGCGGCTTGAATCTCGGAGGGCCGGAGGGCGATGACGAAGCGGGCGCGCTCGGCGACGAACAAGGAGAGGATGGCGCGGTAGAGCGGGGTTTTGTCGACGTTGAGGTGCGCAAATACGGAGAACGACGGGGAGGTTGGCGCGGGCTCGCTCATCGCGATGGTCAGAAATGAAACCAAGGATTCGTGCGCATCTCCTTGAAACATTCCTTCAAGGTCAGCTCGTCGGCGAGAACGATCCATTGATCGTTTTGGCGGCGCGCCCAGAGATTGTAGCGGTCGGTGCCGAAATAGCCCAGCCGGGCAAAGGAGTGATCGAAGAACGGCGCGAGCGCATCAGGACCCGGGCAGGCATATTTTGCGGTGAACCGAAGGTAGGAGCCATGCCAGCACGCGGAGAAATCGACGATGTAGTTGAATTGAAGATTTTTGGGCGGCGGCGATAGGAATTTGGCATGATAAAACGAACGCAGGAACTCGTTCGCTTCCGTGACCAACGATTGTTTCTCCCACTTCGAGAGTTTGCACTTCGGCGGCGTGTCGGATTTTACCCAGATCCATTGGCGGCTCATGGAGTCAGGATCGTCGCAAAGACGGAGCAAACGGGAAGCGGAAATTTCATGAGGGACGTTTTTTTGCGAACCAACGAATTAGGCTCACTCCATCAGTCGGGTCGGGGACTCCCGCAATGGGTGAAATAGTCGAGTCAGGCGCCCTCCGGCGGCACGACATCGGAATACTCCTGGGTGATGCCTGATTTGCGATGCCAGCGCAGAAAATAAGCCGTTCGGCGGCGATCTTGCAACGATGCAGCCACCGACCACATCTCCCGCCGGTAGCCGTCGACGAGGGCGAACTCGTGTTTTGGGTCGAAAACGAATGAGAAACCGCCCGTGATGTTCAACTTGCGGAGAGAGACTACGCGAGTGAACATGAGGCACTTTCCCAGCCGGCGGAAAGATTCCGCAAGGCCGAGGTCGATGAGCCAGAGTTCCGGAGCTTCTTTGTTCAAAAGGTCGCGGAGCAGATTTTTGGCTCATGCTCATGAACCCGAGCGACCTCGAAGAGCGACGTGCGCGAGGACCGGGTGGCTTCGTGCCATTCCTCTTCGAGGGGCGTAAGTTCCCCCGGAGGGAAAAGGCAGCTCTCGACCACCGATTTTCCGTCCGGCCGGTAGTCGATGAGAAAGAAGTCCATGAGCACCGCAGTATCGATTTCATCGTTGAAAACCAAGGTGCCCTCCTCGACGGCGATGCCAACCCGCTTGGCCGCCTTGACGTAGTCGAAACGGAGGGCGGCCGGATGCGCCGTGGCTTTTTTGAACCAGGTTTGTGCCGCTCCGCGAATAGCCTTGTAGGTGGCGACGTCCGGGCTGGCGGCGGACCTGCGAAATTTGTCAAACCAGTTGGCCATGATGAGGGGGTGGGAAGGAAACGAGTGGTCCGCGCTTACGAAAGGTCGCTTATTTTGGCATCGGGTGGCAGATAGCCCATCTCCTTGGCCGTAGCCCAGGAGATGACCAACCCGTCGGACAGCTGAATCGTGGTGAACGATTCCATTAATTCGTTCCGACAAAGACCCGGTTCACAGTTCGGTTGGAGCCGGAGCGCGCGTTCGAGCTCCGTCGCCTTTTTGCCGACGGTGGTCTTGTTGGTTTGGAAGAAGGCGCAGAGGGTGTCGAACGTCAGATGGACCGGCTGGCCCGGGTCGAAGAGGAAGTTCATCCGGGCAATGACATGGGTGACGGAGGAAGCCCAAACGGCCGGCTGGCCGCGCGTGCAATCCGGGGCTTTTCGCCGACGACAGATCCGTTTCCAGAGTTCGAGGGTAAAACCGGTGAGTTCGGCGTCCAGGTGAAGCTGGCCGAACTGCTCGATCAATTTCACCACCTCGTCAAAACGGGCGCGGTGCTCAGCAGGAATCCGGTCACTGGTCATCGGAGAAAAGGTTCGGGTTGATCATGCGAATGATTGAAAATGGATCGGAGCCGCGACGACAAGCGCGGTTTTGCCCGATGAAGGAATGCTCATTGTCGCCGGGTCGGCGGATTTGTCGGCGCGCGAGAACGAGGGTGAACTGAACCGGATGCCCGTCGGGCGGGTTAGCGAACAACCGGCCGCGTTTGGACCCCGTGATGCGGTCATTGGCGGCCGCGATTTCGCCGGCGGGATGGCGCGAGCGGGGATTCATAACGATCGCGACGATTCAATCCGGTCTTTCCAGAGGTTTTCCCAGGGACGGTAGGCCTGATGATCGGGAGCGGCGAGGGACTCCAAATCGCTTGGTTGCGCGGCGGGTTCCGTGAGAGCCAGAGAGATGCCTGGGACGCCTAGCCGACGCAGAATCCTGCTCAAGAAAACGCGCGGGATTCTGCCGTTGAAACCGCGAAACGCAGGGATGGAAAGCAACGGTTCCTCGGTAGAAGCGAGCGTTGCGAGCGGGTATTCGTTATCGCCGGAGCAAGCATCGTCGCATCGTGCGCCGAGATCGCCACCGATTGAACTGATCCGGTGGAATGAATTGGGTTGATGCCGACTGCGGGGTTGTGTCGGTTGCGGCTTCGGTCTTTCTCGTCGGCTTCCGCCATGTCCTACGCGCAACTTTTTCTGACGCTTTTGCCGGTGTTCGCGATGATCGCGCTCGGCGTGGGGTTGCGGCATTTTCAATGGATCACCGAAATGGCGGAGGACAGTTTGTTCAGTTTGGTCATCAAGATTTTTTTCCCGTGCCTCATCTTCGAATCGGTGGCGACCAATCCGGCCTTGCATGAACCGAGCAACCTGTTGCTGCCGCCGTTACTGGGCTTTGGCCTCGCGGTGATTTCGATGGCGATTGCGTGGTACGTGGCGCGCGCGCTCGGCCTGACGCTCGGCCGTGGCTTGCGGACGTTCGCCCTCGCGGCGGGGTTGGCGAACTATGGCTACCTGCCGCTGCCGCTGATGGATGCCATGTTCGGGGTCGACAGTCGGGCGGTGTTGTTGGTGCACAACGTCGGTTGCGACGCCGCCGTCTGGACGGCCGGCGTCCTGATGGTCACCGGACTTTCCCCGTTGTCGGGATGGCGAAAGTTGATCAATGCGCCGGCGATTTCACTCGTGATCGCGGTCGCGGTGAATCTTGGCGGGGCGGCGGTTTATATTCCGGCAGCGGCCATGGCGCTCGTGCACGGGCTCGCGGTCTGCGCAATCCCGTTGGGCCTGATCATGACCGGCGTGAGCGTCCAGCCGCATCTCAACGATCCAAAACAATGGGTGAACCCACGGGTGACCGCGGTGGCGTTGTTGCTGCGACTGGGCATGCTTCCCGTTTTATATCTGCTTGTCGCGAAATTTCTGCCCTGCCCGGTGGAATTGAAACGCGTGCTGATCGTGCAGGCGGCGATGCCGTCCGGCGTGAGCTCGGTGTTGGTGGCGCGGCTCTATGGCGGTCAGCCATTGGTCGCGGTGCAAATCATTCTCGGCACCACGGTCCTCGCGCTGTTCACGATTCCGCTTTGGATTCACTGGGGCCTGTCGTTTGTCGGTCTCGCGCCCTGATCGGGCGGTTGAAACTGCGGGCGGATTTGTAGCCCGGCTTCGATTGACGGTGGAATTGGAGCCGGCTTTGCTCGCGGCATGGATTGGATTGCTGACCCGCAAATTTGGATGAGTCTCGTGACGTTGACCGTGCTCGAAATCGTGCTCGGCATCGACAACATCGTATTTATTGCGATCCTCGCTGGAAAACTGCCCGCCGGACAGCAGTCCCGGGCGCGGCGCACCGGTTTGTTGCTCGCCTTGGTCACACGGGTGGCGCTGCTTTGCGCGCTTTCGTGGATGGTGAAGCTCACGGCGCCGCTCTTTGCGGTTTTTGACTTCGATGTGTCCGGCCGCGACCTGATTCTCCTCGGGGGCGGCCTGTTTTTGATCGTGAAGAGCACGATGGAAATCCGGGAGAAGTTTCACGGCTCGGAGGCATCGATTGCGACCGAAGGCACGGCAAAATTTGGCTCGATCATTGTGCAAATCGTGCTGCTCGACATCGTGTTTTCGCTCGATTCGGTCATCACGGCGGTGGGAATGGCGAACGAACTCGGCGTGATGATCGCAGCCGTCGTCATCGCCTTGATGGTGATGTTGCGGTACGCGGATGCGGTGAGTGGATTTGTGCAAAAATACCCGACGCTGAAAATGCTCGCGTTGGCTTTTCTATTGTTGATTGGCGTCACGCTGGTCGCGGAAGGCATGCACGAGCACGTCAACAAGGGTTATATCTACTTCGCGATGGCCTTTTCGTTTGGCGTGGAGCTGTTGAATCTTCGCGTGCCCAAAAAAAACCGCTCCAGCGGAGCTGCGTGAATCGGGGCTGTAAGCGGGCGTTCCGTTTTTGGCCGGCGGGTTTCCATTTTGGAGCCGCCGCGACCTCGCTGCGGT
>JAYVMJ010000719.1:0-6948 GCA_043759025.1 Verrucomicrobiota bacterium
CCCGCCGCGAGTGAGCGATGGCGCAGCACGCGCAGATCAACTGCGGGATGTTCGGTTGTGAGCTCGCGCCAGATGAAAAGGATCAGTCCAAAGACGGCACCGATCGCCATGGCTTGGATGAAATGAGAGCTGAACCAGTCCTCTTGCTGACCTTCCTCCAGCATCGTTTGAAAACACGCCAGGCCGACCGCGAGCAATCCAATGCCGGCCCAATCAACCGACGTGTGGCCGCGCTCTGAAGCTTCGTCGCGAGGCAGGAAAATTATCGCCATCGCAATGGCGAGAATGCCGAAGGGCAGGTTGATAAAAAATATCCAGCGCCAGCCGAGGGTGTCAGTCAGAAAACCGCCAAGCACCGGTCCGAACGCTGGGCCGGCGATGACGCCGATGCCGAACAACGCCTGCGCCGCGGGTTGTTCTTTTTTCGGAAATGTTTCGAAAAGCACGGATTGCGCTTTCGCGAGCAAACCACCGCCGCAGAGACCTTGCAGCACGCGGGCGGCGATCAACATCGGCAGGTTGGCCGCGAGACCGCACAGCACAGAGGCGACGGTGAAACCGGCGAGCGAGAATATCAGGTAACGCTTCCGCCCGAAACGGTCGCTCAACCACGCGGTGAGGGGAATCATGACGACGTTGGCGCAGGCATAACCGGTGGAAATCCAACCCACTTCGGCCAGTGTCGCACCGAGATTGCCTTGAATGTTCGGCATCGCGACGTTGACGATGCTGGTGTCGATGATTTCCAAAATCGCGCCCAGCGCCGCAGTGATGGCAATGACCCATTTCAGAATGCCGCGATCCGCCAATCGCGCCGCGATCGGCGACAGCAGGCTGCGATCCGAACCGTAAAGACCTTTGTTGTCAGAGGACATCAGAGAGCGGTTCAAACGGGTTTGTCATTTCATTCCCTGTGGGTCTGATACCCCGGAGCTTGCTCCGGCTTGGTTGGAAAGTGGCACGGGCCTCTGGCCCGTGGGGCCGGGCGAACACGGGCGGGACGCCCGTGCCACGGAGGAGAGGACAACCGATCGGCGGCGTGATTGGCTTGGTTTCAATGCTTCGGGGCTTGCCCCGGGGTTGTTTACTTAGAATGACCGGTTCCGGGATAGTCATGGGTTGAATACTTTCAGCGTTCCACTCCCGCGCCGCGCACGACGAGATCCACGGATGCCTCGAGGTACGTTTCGGCGGTGTATTCCAATTTGAGGTGCGGCAGGTTTCTGCGCAGCACGCCGGTGAAAATCATCCCGAGAAAAAGGTCCGCGAGAATTTCCGGATCTCCGGTCGGGATCAGCTGACCGTCGGTGCTCGCCGCCTGCAATCGCGCCACAAGCGATTCACGCAACGGACGGAAAATTGCTTTAAAAACCTGGCGTTCGTGATCCGCGTGGTGATGAATTTCGCCGATCATCGTGCGAATAAGCGGCAGATTTTCCTTCAACAACTCGTCGTAGCCCACGGCGTATTTGGTGAGATCTGTCCGCAGGTCGCTGCTGAGCACCGGAGGAACTTGATGCGCCTGAATGGCGGCCGCCCCAAAATTTTCGCGGATCACCGCAGCGATCAATCCGTCCTTGGATTGGAAATGGCGGAAGAGAGTCACTTCGTTCACCCCGGCTTCGCGCGCGATCTCCCGGGTGGTGGAACCAGCGATGCCGTCCCGGGCGAAAACCCGGGCCGCGCCTTCGAGTAAACGTTGGCGGGCGCTGCTTGCCGGCGGCGAAGAAAGGCTCTCCTTCATGCAAGTAACTACTTGCATGCATTTTGGTGGTCGCAAGTTGATTTTTACGGGTGGAATTCCGACGTCAGGCAAATCGCTGTCAGGCAGGAAAAAGAAAAATGACCGCGCGATTACACGCCGCTTGAAATCCGCGGCATTTTTGTGCCCTTATCGATCCATGCTGCAATCGCTTCGCATCCGTAATCTCGCCCTCCTTGAGGAGGTCGAACTGGATTTCGAGAGTGGTTTCACTGCGGTTACCGGCGAAACCGGCGCGGGTAAAAGTATCCTGCTGGGTGCGCTTTCGCTCCTCGCTGGCGCCCGCGCGGATAAATCCGTCATTCGTCAGGGCGCACCCGCGACCGAAGTGGAAGCCGGGCTCTTTTTCACCGACAGTCGAAAGCTCGATGCCCAGCTGGCACGCCTCGATCTTCCCGCCTGCGACGATGGCGTCTTGATTCTCAAGCGCAGTTTGCCACGCGACAAGGCGCCGCGGATTTCGGTCAACGGCAGCATGGCCACACTCACGGCGCTGCAGGAGTTAGGGGAATACTGGATCGATTTTCACGGTCCGGGCGAGCCGCGGCGTTTGTTAAAGGAGGGTTGTCAGCGCGAGCTGCTCGATCTTTTTGCAAAGAACGAAGCGGCCTTGGAAAAATATCAGCTGCATTACCGGGCATGGCGCGAATTGGTTGAGGAACACCAGCGGCTTGCGGGCGCAGAAAAATTGTCCGCGGACCAGATCGAGTTTTTGAAAGCGCAGTTGGATAAAATCGACGCGCTGGAATTGACCGAGGAGGCGATTGCCACGCTGGAGCGCGATTTTCACCGGCAACAAAGCGCGCAGGAAATCACGCAGCTCGCCGCCGGTTTAAGTAATGGGCTGAGCGGCGAGGACGGCCTGCTCGGACGCCTGGCGTCGCTGCTACGCGATGCCCGACAATTGGAGTCACTCGATGCCGCGAGCAAACCGCTGGCGGATCGATTGCTTTCCAGTTCGGTTGAGTTGGGGGATTTGGAAGCGGAATTTTCCTCGCTGGCCGAGTCGCTCAATTTCGATCCGGAGCAGGCCGAGGGGTTGCAGGCAAAGATGAATGCGTGGTTGGAACTAAAGCGAAAGCACGGTTCGAAAGTGGAAACCGTGGTGGCGGCGCGCGACGAAATGCGGCGGCGTCTGGAGACGCAGAGCGACGTCGAGGGCTCGTTGGCGAAATTGGAAAAACAAATGGCTGACGCGTTGAAAGCCGCGCGCAAACTCGCCACGGAACTGCGGGCGACGCGGGAGAAAGCCGCGCTGCAACTGGCGAAGGCTGGCGCCAAGGTGATTGCCCAACTCGGTTTTAAAAAAGCGGATTTCCGGGTGCAACTGACCACGCTCCCCGAGATCGGGCCTTATGGGGATTGCGGCGTGGAATTTTTGTTTTCGCCGAACGTGGGCGAACCGCCGCTGCCACTGCATCGCATCGCGTCGAGCGGCGAACTCGCGCGCGTGATGCTGGCGCTGAAAACCGTGCTCGCGGAAATCGACGACGTGCCGCTGCTCGTATTCGACGAGGTCGATGCCAACGTCGGCGGCGAGATCGGACGCATCGTCGGCGAAAAGATGGCGGACATTGCGGAAAAGCATCAGGTATTGTGCGTCACGCATTTGCCGCAGGTGGCCGCACAGGCGCAGAATCATTTTGTCGTGACGAAAGATCAGAGCGGTGACCGAGCCTCGGTTTCGATCGAGCCGATCCACGCCGACCGCAAATCGCGCGTCGGCGAACTCGCCCGCATGCTGGGCGATCGCAGTGCGAAAAGCGCGCTCGCGCATGCCGAGGAATTGTTGAAAGGTTAAGCTGTTTCTGGAAAATAAACCTTCGCAAAACGGCTCCACTCCGGCGTGAAGATGACCGCCGCTTGGGGCGTCGAAAGGATTGCGGCCGCGATCTGCAGAAGCATTGACCGCTGATGGTTTCGCTTAATGGCAGACGCGAAACTGGGAAGTCACCTCCGACTAATCGTCTCCGGGTTTTGGTCCGGAGGCGTCCGCTTATCGCGGACGGGATGCCGGTCAATCGAGTTGGCCACGGATCATGACTGCGCGGAAGGAAAATCCGGTCAATCGCGCGAACCAGGCCAGAACGACTTTTGACCGATTGATAAACCCTGGCCTCTGCGGCCTCCGTGTTTGCCTCGCACGAAGGTGCGGGGACAAACACCGGGGACCGCAGCAGCGGGACAACGGTGTGAACTTTGCTGCCTTGGTGTAATCCTCTGTCTCGGAAGTGAGGGCGCGCGATCGCAAATGTCATCATGCTCGCGACCGTGGATCCTTCGCTTCGCTCAGGAGGACGATTGGGGGAACGGGGAAAATTAGTTGCACGGCCTTGCTAATTTCGTGAGAGCGTGTCTAGGTTTTTTTATATGAATACCCCCATTAGCCGTCGGCAGGCGCTCGCGCAAATCGGTGTCGGAGCAGCTTTGCTCGCCGGAGCCAGTGCCGCCCAAGCCCAGACCAAGGATGCCCCTATGATTACGAAGTCAGGAAAAATTAACCAATCGGTATGCCAGTGGTGCTACAGCAAGATTCCCCTCGACGAATTATGCGCGGCTTCGAAGGAAATGGGGCTCAAATCGGTCGAACTGCTCCAGCCAGCGGACTTCGCGACCGTCAAGAAACACGGGCTGATCTGCGCGATGGTCAGTAATCCGACGGTGGCCTCTGGAACGGTGAAGGTTGGCGGCATAACCAAGGCGTGGAATCGCGTCGACTATCACGACGCTTTGGTGTCGGCCTACGAGGGCCATCTGCACGCGACGGCCGAGGCGGGTTATCCTAATTTGATCTGCTTCTCCGGTAACCGCGAGGGCATGGCGGACGACGTCGGCATGGAGAATTGCGCGAAAGGCCTGCAACGGATTTTGCCACTGGCGGAGAAACTCGGCGTGAACGTTTGCATGGAATTGCTGAACAGCAAAGTGAACCACCACGACTACATGTGCGATCACACGGCGTGGGGGGTGGCGCTCTGCCGAAAACTTGCCTCACCGCGGTTCAAGTTACTCTACGACATCTATCACATGCAGATCATGGAAGGCGACGTGATCGCGACGATTCGCGCCAATCATGAACACATCGCGCATTATCACACGGGTGGGGTGCCGGGACGCGGCGAAATCGACGATACCCAGGAGCTCTATTATCCCGCGATCATGCGCGCGATCGTCGACACCGGCTACACCGGCTACGTCGCGCAGGAGTTTGTGCCCAAGCGTGCGGATGCGCTCGCGTCGTTGCGCCAAGGCGTGGAAATTTGCGCGGTCTAAATCACAACAATGCAATCGGAGTGGCCCACGGAACACACCGAACACACGGAAATCAGAGTGAGTAGGAGGAGGTCTGCGCCAGCCGACGCGCCTATAGTTCAAAATTTCTATTCCGTGTATTCTGCGTCTTCCGTGGGGTTAAATCCGACCGCATGTTTTGGCTGAGGTTAATGGTGGCATCCGAGAAGAGTGGCCGTGGCGTTTGCGCGGAACTCCCCCGTGACTAGTTTTTTCCCTTTATGAAATCCTACCCTAAAATCCTCGCGGCCGGCTTGTTGATGCTTGGCGTCGCGTTGCCGATTCTTTCCGCCGCGCCATTGCGCGTGCTTTATTTCACGAAGTCTTCGGGCTGGGAACACAGCGCGATCAAGCGGACTGACGGAAAACCGAGCTATTCGGAAAACGTCGTGACGAAACTCGCCGCCCAGCACGACTGGGTGGTCACGTTCAGCAAGGACGGCAGTTTGTTTTCGCCGGAGTATCTGGCGAAGTTCGATGTCATCATGTTTTATACGAGTGGCGATCTGCTCAGTGTTGGCACGGATGGCCAGCCAGCGATGACTCCCGCAGGGAAGCAGGCGCTGCTTGATGCGGTGGCCGGCGGCCAGGGCTTCGTCGGGGTGCACAGTGGCAGCGATACGTTTCATACGGGCGAGCATGGGGGCGGAAATAATCCGATTCGCGCGCAACGCTACGTGAACTACGGCGACAAGGCGGACGACTACATCAAGATGTTGGGCGGTGAATTCATTAAACACGACGCCCAGCAGGTGGCGACAGCCAAGGTGATCGATCCATCGTTTCCGGGCTTTGCCGATGTCGGCGGAGCGATCGAAGTTCAGGAAGAGTGGTATTCGCTCAAGGAATTTGCGCCAAACGATCACGTCCTGCTGGTGATGGAAACCGCCAGCATGAAGGGACCGGAGTATGATCGTCCTGCGTATCCGCTGGCTTGGGCGCGCAAGGTGGGCAAAGGCCGCGTGTGGTTCAACGCGATGGGGCATCGCGAGGATGTGTGGGACAATCCCAAGTTCCAGGAGATCCTGATCGGCGGCATCGAATGGGCCGGCGGACGGGTGAATGCGGATGTCACGCCCAACCTCGCTGAGGTTGCGCCGGGAGCTGGCACTTTGCCCAAGCCGCCAGCGAAGTGAGTCGGCCGTGGTTTCAGTCGCCGAGCGCCTAATACGCGACGCGCTCGCTTCAATTTTGCTTTAGGGAAATCCGGATTAATCAGTGTTTCCCTAGAGTTTGTTGTCGGCCGGCTTGTCTTTAATGTTGATCTAACCTAAGAAAATTCGCGCGCACGCGTCTATAGAAGTATGTGGCGTACTTATCTGATAATTCCACGCCAACAATGGCTATCGCCCAATGACAAAGACCCAATGGTGGTGCGTCTCGATAGCTGCTGGAGGCATCGCGGTATTCCTTGATTTCGATGGTCCATTTCGCGCGTCGAATTGGATGCGGCAAAACAAGACGATCGCTAAACCATTTCATTCAGAAACACAATGGATCGCAGATCCAAAAGTTTCCTTATTGGCCGAGAACATCGTTGCGCTGACGATCGAGCAGACTGGTTGTTACGGCACATGTCCGGTGTATATCTTTCGTTTGGAGCGTAGTAAGCGTGCGTTCTACGACGGCAAAGAGTTTGTCTCCCGCAAAGGTCGCTACACTGGAAAAAGCTACTATTTCGACTCGCTGGCCTACTTTGCTGCGGAACGGCTGCTATCGATCAGAGATGATTATTGGATTGGGGTTACCGACCATTCGACAACGATTCTCACCATCGAGATGACTGATGGGAAAAAGCGCATCTCCAATTATGCCAATGCAGGTCCGAATGATCTATCCATATTTTGCGCTGCTCTCGATGGCGTAGAATCCTCAATCGAGTGGATTCCAGAAAA
>JAYVMJ010000720.1:0-2074 GCA_043759025.1 Verrucomicrobiota bacterium
GGAAGAGCTGAAAGCCGCTGCCGCGTTCCTCATCGCGAACTATACACGGTCGCATATGATGCGGCTGCCGCGCGCGCTGCGGAAACGGAACATCTTCGAGGAGGTCGCCCGCTTCTCGCTCGTTCCGTCCGGCAAGAAAGTGCTGCGCGAGTCCTACCAGCAGCTCCGAAAATACAACGTTTGGAACGTCGCGACCGTTCAAAACTACGAACAGTTCAAGACCTCGGACATTCGCGGCGCGGTGCTCGGCAACAGCCGGATGCTCTTCCTCATGCGCCAGAGCGATCGATCGGACATCGAGGATCTCAGTCGGGACTTCCCGATCCCGGAAGCGGTAAAAGACTCGGTGATGAGTCACCCCGAGCCGGAGAAAATCATCGGGAAGAAGTTTTCTCAGTTCACCTACTATCACACGGACGAACGGCGTCCGTTGATTGTAACCATGCGGAACGTCGCCTCGCGTGAAATGCTCTACTGCGCGTCGAGCTCCGGCTCGCATTTCGACCAACGCCAGAAGGCGCTGAGAGGCCATGCGAACGTCGTGCAGGCCATCATCGCCAACGCCTGAAACCATGAGAACGAATCAAGAAATCCAAGCCGAAGCCCGGCAACTGATGGTGCTCGGTGGTCAGTTTCAAAATGAACAACGAATCGTTGGTTTGAGCGGGTCCGTCGAGGCGGTGCCACGCGTGCTGGTAAATCTCCCTTTGAACCCCGCGGCGCCGGGACGTGAGCGGCGCGTCGAAGCGACGATTGCCGGTGGCGCGTTGGGGTTTCGTCTGATGGAGCGCGAGACCGACATCCCGGCTTCGGGCCGTGGCGAGCGTGACGAGGACGGCAAGCTCCTTGCGTCCAGTGATTCGCCTTACGATGTCTTGCGCACCGGATACGAACTGGCGGAGGAGGAGCGGCTCGGGGCTGCGCTCGAACGCTACGCGGAGCGGAGCGATGACCCCACCGATTCTGCCGATGGCGAAACCGTCGCTGAGGTGGAGGCGATTCTCGAAACGAATCTCCTCCCGCCTGCCGACCGCCTGCGCACGAAGGCGGAGATCGTGGAATTTGTCGAAGGCCGTTTGAAGCCGGGCGTCTTGATCGCGCACGCCGTCGAGCGGCAGCGCTCACGCGATGGACACTGCGAGCAGCAGGTGGAACGGCACGAATTGAGACTCACGATTGGCGAACCTTAACCTCAACCCGAGACACACCATGCAACGATTCCTGGATAGCCTGACATTTTCGCAGCCGTATCTACTCGGCCTGCTCTTGCTCCTTCCCGTTATGTTTTTCACGTCGGGTTGCGCGACGGCGGGCGCTGAGTCCGCCGGCAGCACGCGCAATTTCACCACAACTGCCGCCACTACCGCCGCCGGTGCTTACGTCGGTGCCAAGGAAGGCAACGGCAAGGCGAAGAGCGCCGCGATGGGCGCGGCGGCGGGATTCGTCGCGGGCGAGACGATCAATTACTTTAACAACAAGGCCCAGCGTGAGGCATTTCTGGCCGGTTACGAAAAGGGCCAGTCCAACGCTGTGAAGCAGCAATACTGGATCGCACGGGACAACCAGCGCCCCTCGCTGGATGACGGCTACGAGGAAGCATTCTACGAAATCAATGTGCCACAAAGCGACCGCGAGGGAGTGCGCCGCGAACCGACCAAACGTGTCATTCGCGTCGTGGTGCCAAAAGAGGAGGCAGGATCATGAAGACGCTCATTTCACTTATTCTTTTCACGGCGGCGGGAGTCGCTCCAAGCTTTGCACAGTGGGCCGTGCTCGACATCGCGGGTCTCGAACAGAGCGTCATCAATTATTCGGCGATGACGGAGCAAATCGCGAAGCAGGCGACGCAGATCAGCAATCAGGTGCAGCAAATAAAACAGTTTGAGACGCAGCTTCAGCGCATGGGCGACATGGCGAGCGTGCGCAGCCTCGTTGGGTTTACGCAGTTTCGTGCTGATCTCAGTTTACCGACACAGGTCAAGAAATGGGCCGATGGCCTGGCCCGCGTCGATGGACGCAGTCTGTTCGGTGACACGCGGGGCGGCATCTTCCGTGAAATCAACGCGCAGTTCCC
>JAYVMJ010000721.1:0-3402 GCA_043759025.1 Verrucomicrobiota bacterium
CCAGTCGGGCCATTGCTGCGCGACATAGCGCTGCGCCTCTTCCAGCAAGGCGCGAACGAGCGGGGTCAGTTCACCGCTCCAGAGCGCGGCGATTTCCAACGACTCAAAATCGTCCAGCGGCAACATCCGAACCGAGGCGTGGCGCACGACTTCAGCGGCGTTCACGCTCAAGCCGATGCCGTAGCCGTTCGCCACGTAACGGGTGACTAAATCCATCGAACTCGCCTCGATGGACTGCGGCCAATCGACCTTACGCTGCGTCAGACCTTTCCGGAAAATCCGGCTCATCGCTTCGGTTGGCGGCAGGCAGATCAGCGGTTCGTCAATTTCGCCCCGACTCCAAAGTTCGGCCGCGGTCTTGATCTTCGATTTCTTGTTCACGAGCAGCACCAGCGGAAGGCGCATCAGGCGCAAACAGCGGATTTTCCCCGGCGGCTTGTTTTCGAGCGGGGTGACCGCCACATCGACTTCGCGTTCCAGCAGCCACTTTTCCATGTCGGCTTGAAACCCCGATCGCAGGCCAAGTTTCAAGCGAGGTTCGGTTTTGCGCAGGCGTTCCACCACGGCCGGGAGGTAATCGCGCAGAACCAGCTCCGACGCGGCGATCCGTAAATGCGGCGCGGATTTTTGGCGGAGTTTCGCCGACATCGCCGGGAGGTTTTCAAAAAAGGGTTGGACGAAAGCTGAGAGCTCCTCTCCTGCCCGGGTCAGTTTGAACGGCGTGCGCTCAAATAATTTCACGCCGAGATCCTCTTCCAGCAGCAGAATCTGGCTGCTCACGGCTGGCTGCTGGATGCCGTACGGCATGCTCCGCACCGCCCGGCTGATGCCGCCATGTCTCGCGACATAATAGAACAACTCCAGATGATGAATGTTCATGCCCCGAAAAGTTGTGCGCGACCCACGGCTCAACGCAACGCCGGACCCGCCCTGATCGTGCGAATGTGACCAATCCACTGGTAACCTATTGGGTTACCAGTGGATTGGTCCGGCCTGCCATTGGCGGAGGCGATGCGCTGCATTTAGTTTATCGATTACCGTCCGACCCGGCGATTCGGGTAAGCTACGTGCATGAAAGTCAGCCGTCTTTTTCTCCCCTTCCTTGCAGTATTCACCGCCACCCTCACGGGCTGTGTCGCGTTCCGGAGTTCCCGCCATCATCAAGCGAGTAGCGTCGTGCAGTTTCTTTACCCCGATAAAAACGAACCCTTCGTCGAGCCGGGGATTCCCACCCTGCGCCTGCCGCTGCGAGTCGGCGTTGCGTTTGTCCCGTCTGCAAATAGGGAAAAAGCTCCCAACTGGTTCGATCAAGGCGTGAGTTTCACCGAGGCCCAGAAATCCGAGCTAATGGGCCGGATCGCGGCGAAATTCAAGGCACTGCCGTTCGTCCAAAGCATCGAAATCCTCCCCGAGACGTATCTGCGTCCGGGCGGTGGCTTCGACAATCTCGATCAGCTGCGATCGTTGCTGGGCGTGGATGTGGTTGCCCTGATTTCCTACGATCAGGCGCAAAATTCCAGCGATACCGCCTGGAGTCTCGCCTACTGGACCATTGTCGGAGCCTACATTGTGCCGGCGCAGAAAAACGACACGCACACTCTCATGGAAGCCGTCGTTTACGATATTCCCAGCCGACGGTTACTCTTCCGCGCACCCGGCGCCAGCGCGATTACCGGGCATTCCACCATGGTTCGCACCCCGGCGGAAATGCGCGCCGACTCGGCGCGTGGCCTCGTTCTGGCCGCCGACGATCTGACCGAAAACCTCCAGCGCGAGCTCGACGCGTTTAAGGGGCGCCTCAAAGACGAATCCCAGTCCGTTCACATCGAGCACCGGTCCGGCTATTCCGGCGCGGGCGGGATGGGCCGATGGTTTTTCGGCGCACTGGTGACGATCACCGCAATTTCGCGATGGCCTCGCCGTCAACTCGCGACATCGTCGCAGCCTTCATGAGCTCCGCCCGCAACTATCCCTTGCTGCTCGTCGGGCAGTTTCTCGGTGCCTTTGGCGACAATGCCATTCTCGCCGTCATCGTTGGCCAGCTAACCTATCTCCAAAAAGCCGGTGCGATCACCGACGCCGAGCTCCGCACCCGCAATACGATCTATACCAGCCTGCTTTTCGTGCCCTACGTTTTGCTGGCGCCGCTCGCCGGATATTTAAACGACCGTTACGCGAAGACGCACTGGCTCACCGGCGGAAACGCGCTGAAAGTTGCCGGCACCGCTCTGTGCGCATTGAGCGTTTGGTTTGGACCGACGTGGCAAGGCATCGGCTATCTGGTCGTGGGCGTCGGAGCGTGTTTTTATGGTCCGGCGAAATACGGCATTCTGCCCGAAATCCTCCCGCGCGACCGCCTCGTCAAGGCCAACGGCCTGGTCGAATTGCTCACGCTGCTCGCCATTCTCGGCGGCGCGATCGTCGGTTCCGTACTGGCCGATGTTTACAAGGACCACGTGATCGTTTCGTACGTCGCGGTCGGTGGCATCTACATCGCTGCGCTGTTGTTTAACCTCTTCATGTCGCCCACGCCGCACAAACCGGACGTCCGGCTTGCCACCAGCGTCAGCGAATTCGGCCATCACTTGCGCGAACTCCTCGCGTCCCCGCGCTTGCGCCGCGTGCTGGCCGGCACGTCGCTCTTCTGGGTCTGCGGTGCCTCGATGAAAATCAATTTTCAACCGTGGGGCTTGGACGTCCTGCATCTGCCCGACAACACGCAAATCGCCCTCCTCGGGCTGTGGCTCAGCGTCGGCGTGATGGGTGGAAGCATCCTCGCGGGCCAACTCCATCAGGTCGGCGATCTCAGCCGCACCCGCCTCTACGGTTTCTGCCTCGCTGGGATGCTCACGCTGCTGTTCACGGTCAACTCCTTCGCTTTCTGGCGAACTCCAGTCGTCCACGCCGGACCATTGATCCTCGTCGTGCCGGTCGTGCTTTTGCTGATCGCCACCGGCCTGACCGCCGGGCTTTTCCTGATTCCCCTCAACGCCACGCTCCAAGCCGAGTCCGATCCCGACAAACTCGGCAAGACGATCGCGGTGCAAAATCTGGGCGACAATCTCGGCATGTGTCTTGCCGGCGTTTATGTTTTTACCAGCGTGAAGACGGGCCTAAGTTCCAGCGGCGTATTCCTCGGTTTGGCGATCGGCGTCGCCACGCTCGTCCTCTGGCTGAAGCTTTCGAGCCGACCTTCCAACCGATGAAATTTCTGCTCCGTCTGCTCGCCCGCCTTTGTTTTCGATTTCGCCCCTACGACACTGAAGCGTTAACCACGCCCGGCCCCGTGCTGCTCGTGCCGAATCATGTTTCCTGGCTCGACTGGCTTTTTGTCGGGCTGGTGCTCGACGACGATTGGAAGTTCGTGACGTCCAGCACGACGGCCAATTCAAACTGGATTCT
>JAYVMJ010000722.1:0-2636 GCA_043759025.1 Verrucomicrobiota bacterium
CTCGTGTTCATTTTGTCGATCCATATTGTAGAGCGATCCGGCGGAAAAAATGACCAACAAAGCCGGAATGTTCTTTAGAATCAGCAGAAAGATTGCAACGCTCTCCCTCTTCCCGTTTCAATCGCGAAGCGAAAGAGTGTTCTGGCTCTCGGGCACGGCCAATAGTTTTCGCCAGCTTAATTATGCACAACAAAGCTGGAATGTGGTTTAGAATGAACAGATTACAAAAACGCAAGCCTCCCTATTCCCGTTTCACACAGACGGTACCTCTCACATTTTACCTTGCGCTGCTCTGTTCACTCCAGGCTTTGCCTTTGTATGCCCGGGATGCGGCCGAACATAAACTTGATGCCATCGCTCCCGTCGTCGAGGAAGCGATTCGTGCCGGCAAATGTCCGGGCGCGGTCGTCCTGATCGGTCACGCAGGGAAGGTGGAGTACCGGCGCGCTTTCGGTTATCGCTCCCTGGTACCGAAAAAGATGGTGATGACATCCGATACTATTTTTGACCTGGCATCGCTCACCAAAGTCATCGCCACCACCACGGCGGTGATGCAACTGGTGGAAGAGGGAAAGATTCGTTTGGAAGATCCAGTCGATGTGTACTGGCCCGAGTTCAAGGCGAACGGAAAAGATGAAATTACCATTCGCGAATTGATGACTCATTTTTCAGGATTACGAGGAGACCTGGATCTCAAGCCGGAATGGTCAGGCTATGACACTGCGCTGCAAAAGATTATCGCCGAAAAGCCCATTGCACCACCCGGCACGCGCTTCATTTATAGCGACATTAACTATGAAACGCTGGGAGAACTTGTTCACAGGATTACCGGCCAGACTCTTGATGTTTATTGCGCTGAACATATATTCAAGCCGCTGGGCATGAAGGATACGCGGTTCAAACCACTGGAGGCGCCGGGCGTGAATCGCGATCGCATCGCACCCACTCAATATCAGCATGGGACGACAGGGAAAATGCTTTGGGGCGAGGTCCATGACCCCACTTCTTACGACATGGGCGGCGTGGCCGGCCACGCTGGTCTTTTTTCCACCGCCGATGACTTGTCCATTTTTGCTCAGATGATTTTAGGCGGCGGAGCGTTTAACGGCGTACGGATACTCAGTGCTCCCGCGGTGCAAAAGATGACAACCCCCGCGACTCCTCCCGGCAACCGCGCGGTGCGCGGGCTCGGCTGGGACATTGACTCGCCTTTTGCCTCCAACCGCGGCGAGCTTTTTCCGGTCGGGTCTTTTGGCCACTCGGGCTTCACCGGAACTTCCATCTGGATCGACCCTTTGTCAAAAACCTATGTCATCTTTTTGGCCAGCTCAGTTCACCCGGTGGGTCAAGGAAACGTAATCGCTCTTCGCTCAAAAATCGCGACCATCGCAGCGGGGGCGTTTGGAGTGGTTCCCTCCAGGGCAACGACGGCGAATTGTCCCACCCTCACCTCATATTGCGAAATGACGAATAGTTATCGCATCCCTCCCCCGCAGAGCGGGACGGTGCAGACTGGGATTGACGTTCTGGAGTCGGAAAACTTTTCCCCGCTTCGAGGTCTTCGCATTGGGCTGATCACGAATCACTCGGGACGTGATTCCGCCGGCCGCACGACCATTGATCTCCTGGCTCATGCTCCGGGCGTGAAGCTGGCGGCAATTTTCAGTCCTGAGCATGGATTGGCTGGAACAGCGGATGAGCGTGTCCCTTCGAGTGTCGAGCCGGAAACTAAATTGCCCGTCTACAGTTTGTACGGGGAAACTGAACGGCCCACTGACAAAATGCTCGAGGGCTTGGATGCCCTGGTGTATGACATCCAGGACGCAGGCGTTCGCTTCTACACTTACTCGACGACCCTGGGCTACGCCCTGGAAGCCGCCGCGAAAAAAAAGATTCCTCTGTTTGTGCTTGACCGGCCGAATCCAATCACCGGGTTTTATGTTGAAGGCCCGGTACTGGACAATGACCTCCATTCTTTCGTCGCGTACTTTTCTTCGCCGGTGCGCCATGGGATGACCCTGGGCGAGCTGGCGGAGATGTTTAACCAGGAGAATAAGCTCGGGGCAAAGCTCGAAGTGATTAAAATGCGCGGCTGGGATCGGACCGAATGGTACGACGAAACGGGACTGGAGTGGATTAATCCCTCGCCCAATTTGCGCAACATGATTGAAACGATCCTCTATCCTGGTGTAGGGATGATTGAGGGCGCGAACCTGAGCGTTGGCCGGGGCACGGACACGCCCTTCGAGGTTCTTGGCGCTCCGTGGATGGACGCGGAAAAACTCGCGGCTTATCTCAATGCCCGTCAAATTCAAGGCGTCCGCTTTTTGCCTCTGGATTTCACTCCGCGTGAAAATCGCTTCTCGGGTAAGGTCTGCCACGGCGTGCAAATTATTTTGCTGGACCGTCAGGCGCTGGACTCGCCGGAGTTGGGTGTTGAACTGGCCACGGCGCTTTACAAGCTTTTTCCAGTGGATTTTCAATTGGACAAGACCCTGGCGCTGGTCGGCTCTCGCTCCGTGTTGCAATCGATCAGGATGGGCCGCGATCCGAGACGGCTAGCATACGATTGGCAACAGAATGGCCTGGAACATTTTCGAAGAACTCGGGAAAGATATTTGCTCTATCCATAGCTG
>JAYVMJ010000723.1:0-4957 GCA_043759025.1 Verrucomicrobiota bacterium
CCGCCCGTGTTCGCCCGGGCCCACGGGCCAGAGGCCCGTGCCACTTCCCAACCAAGCCGAAGCAAGCTTCGAGGTATCGGACCCACAGGGAATGAACCAAACTACCACCAATTCAAGAAGTGAAATCAGTCCTGATGATCGTGACCGTCATCGTCATCATCATCCTCATCGCAACGATCCTTCCCCTTGTGGGGCGTGTCGGTGAGGGCAGTGAGGGTGCCAAAGAGACCGTGGGCTTCAGCATTAATACCGGCGCTGAAATATAAACTGTTAGCGGGACCAGCACCGGCACCATTGCCGAATGAAAGCGCCCACAACCCGTCGATTTTCACCGCGCGATGATCGGGCGAACGAACCAGCCCGCGAAATTTTCCGTTGGTCGCGTCGAAAGCTGCGATTTTGCCGCTGCCAAATTGGCCGACGAGCACCATGTTGCTGAAGCGGCCAAAATCGGCCGGTGCAAGGGCGACACCCCACGGCGCATTGAACCAGGGACCCCACTTCAGGCGCATGCTGAGTACACCGCTGGTGGTAAATACTGTGACGAATCCGCGACCGCGACCGTCCACCTCATCAATTTTGTCAGCATCTTGTTTGGCGTAAGTCACAAAAATCTTGTCACCGATGGCCTGAATATTGAACGGCGCGTAGCCCTTTGGCAGATGGGAATCCCAAAACGCTCCTGCGCCGAGATTCACCGGAGCGTAGTTCGTGTCGAAGACATCAACTTTGCCCGTAAAGAAATTAGCCGCGTAGAGATAGTTCGCCGTGCCAATCTGGCCGATGGCGAGTCCCTTGTAGACCGCTTTTCCCGGAGTATCGACTTTGTTGACCGCCAACACGGGACCCGCCGCTGGATTCCAACCTGAAATGGTACCCTGCTCGGTTGCGAAAATAAATCGTGCCGGCTGATTAGGACCCACTTGGAAATCGCTCGAACCGTTGAATACCGTGCCCGTCGGACCCGATGGGTCCGTTACGCCCATCGAGTTTGGCACCGTGACGACGAGGGCTTGGACAGCTCCTGTTCCATTATAAAGAGTCGAGAGACCGGTCCCGTTGGCGGAAACCCACCACGGCGAGGTTGCACTGCGGGAGAGACCCCAGGGATTAACCAAATGAGGGTCCGTGATTGGAGCCCAACCCGGGAGGTCTGACACGAGGTTCGTTTGCAAATAGTGGTGCTGCGCCTGGGCCGAAGTAGCGAAGCTCAACAGGCCAACCCCACCCGATAGAACGGTGGCTCGCAGAAGAAATCTCCGCAGCGAAAAAACAGATGAAGTGTAAGGCGAACAAACAGGACCACAATTAGGCTGGCTCCGGGAGATAACTGAATGCGTTTTGAATAGCGCGAGGCCGGCGGCGCGTGTGCGCGAATGCGACGGAATACTCATGACAGTACCTTTTTCATTGCGGGGGCTGATCGGTGGTGGGTAGGGCGAGGACGGTTCGATCACGACCCTCTTCGCCGGTCGAAAGATTGCGCTACCGCTTTGTTGAACAAACCCATTACAGTAACAAAGTCGTTACCTGTCCAAATGACTGCGCTAAAATCTTCGCGCATCCGTCTCCACGCACGAATTCGAAGGTCACTAATTAATGTATGGCAAGGATCAAGAGTTTGTCGTACCGGAACCATCCCGATCTCGAGGGAAATGCCTTTCTGGAGGTGCTCGTCGCAGCCCGTCTGCTCCCAGTAAAGATCCTCGGGGCTTGCCCCGAGGATCTTTACTTTTTTCGCCATACAAGAAACTCTGCGTTCTGCGTACTGCTCATCGCCGCAGTGAAGCGTTCGAGATCGAAGCATTCCAGCTTCATTGCGCGGGCTAAGACTTCTTTCTCAGCCAGTGCCATCTGCGGGGAAAAAACTTCTTCCCCATCACTTCGAAACCGCCAGAAAACATCGGGTAAAAACGGGCCTTCGCCGGTTGTAACGATACTGATTTCGCTGACGACATCCCAACGCAGCACGCATTCTTCCCCTTGGTTTCGCTGACAATGCAAAGCGTCGCCAGAATCCCACACCCTGAAAGCGTGTTCCGGGTGATGTGGTTGCTTCCAAACTTGGCGTGAAAAAAAGCCGATCATCTTTTGGTCGATCGCTACCGATGAAACACCCGCGGGCGAGCGTGGAGTGAGCTCTTTCTTGTCCGCCGTAGCCTTGGCGAAGGCGGATGAACAACGGACGATGCTGAGCGGAGAAAGTGCGTGCGATTTAGGTCACGTCCCGCGCGTTTATCTCTGGTGGTCTGGTGTGCGCCCGGCATGGAAGTGAACTGACGGGGTGAAAATCCTTGATGCAAGATACCAAAGTGAAAACAAAAGCGTGACATAAAGGCAACTATGCAACGGCGAATCGTCTCGCGAAGGATGGGAACGGAACGAAGGTCGGAATAAATAAGATTGCGTCGCTCCCTTGGTCTACTTCGCGAGACCACCTTGGATTCTGGTCGAGGCCGCGCAATCACCGCGGGGTTTTTGAATCAGGAATTTAACGCGGCGCACGCGGAGGGCGGGTGAGACGAGGGATGTTTTTCTTCTCTGCGATCTCTGCGTCGAAATGCCTTAAGTTCGTGTGGCTTGAAAAAAGTGTGGCGGACCTTAGGCCACCGCTTCAGGGTACGCGACTATCCTGAACGGCGCGTTAGGGATAACGCGCCCTACCATTTTCGACGCGGCTCTACGGATTGAAAGACCGCTCGCACGCCCGAGGCTTTCCGGCCGGTCGCGTCAGCCTGGATACCAGACAATTCGTTGGTCACCTTCGGGGCGTTGGTAATCCCACGCGGCGTCGGTCATTTTTTTTAAATCATATCGGGGACGCCAGCCGAGGAGCGATTTTGCCTTGGAGTTGTCGAGCCACGTCGAGTGGTAGGGGGTTCGTATCTCGACTGACGGCAGGCGGCGCGATGTGGCGAGATAGGCGGCCAGTTCGCCGTAGTCGACGGGTTCGTCCATGCACACATTGAAAGTCTGGCCACCAGCGGCGACGTGATCGATGGCGAGGAGAATTGCACTGACCAGATCGTCGACGTGGACGAAGTTGCGTTTGATCGGTCGGCCTGCGGCGTCCTCCATGACGGGGACGGCTTTTGAGCTGATGTATTCCGCTGCTTTGGCCGGTCCGACCAAGTCGCCCCAGCGTGGGCCGCCGAAGACGTCGGCGCCGAACGAAAGCTGATACTTGAAGTCGTCCTTTTCCATGATCCACGGAGCGCGCAGGCAGCAGCCGTTGAAATCGTATTGGAGGTGATACTGCTCCAGCATGACTTCCTCGAGGACCTTGGACAACGCATAGCAGCCGGGGTAGGCGCTGTGGCGTTGCGATTCAGTCACGGGTGCGGCGCGAGGGTAAAAGAAATGGCCGATCGCGGCGTCGCCTCCGATCAGGATGAACTGCCGAAACGTGGCGCTGGTCCGACCTTCCTCCAACAGCCAGAACATGCCTTTCACCGCGACGTCCATCGCATCCTCCGGGGTTTCCTTACACGTCGCGAGATGGAGCACGTGCGTCACGCCGGCCATCGCTTCGGTGACGACGGCGCGGTTGGCGATCGAACCGCTGACAACTTCGAGTCGGTCGTGGGGGGGCAGTTTCCGATGGTGACAGAGTGCGCGAATTTTGAAATCGGCAAAACGCGGATCGGCGAAAAAACGCGGGATGAACGTCTGGCCGACTTTGCCGGTGGCGCCGGTGACGAGGAGGCACGGGCTGCTTTGGTGGGACATCAGCGGTGATTATTTCTGCGGTTTGGTCAGCAAGAGCTGGCTGTTCAACCCGAGGTGTTTGTCGGAAAACTCATCGTTTTCCCCAGCTTGGCGGAGCAGGCGTTGCACCATGCCCATCTTGGCGTCGAGGTCGTCGATCTTGGCGACGAAAACCGCTTCCGGGGTCGCGGCGATCGCAGCGGCGCCCCATTCGAGTTCGCCTTGGTGACTCAGAATAATGTGCTCGAGGCGCTCGAGCAGGTCGGAGTTTAGCTTGCTCTTGATGCCGGCTTTGCGGGCGAGTTGATAACCGAGCACGACGTGGCCCTGCAAGATGCCACGCCGGCTGCGCGCGGTGGAGAGTGCGCCTTGGTATTCGATTACCTTGCCCGTGTCGTGGAGAAGGATGCCGGCCATGGCGAGATCGGCGTCGATTTCCGGATAAAGCGGAGCGAGCACCTTGCAGGCGCGCGCCATGTGGCACGTGTGTTCCAGCAGGCCGTGCCGGTAAGCGTGGTGCATGGAAAGCGCGGCGGGCGCGGTGCGGAACGAGTCGGCGATTTCGTCGATCACTGCCTGCACGGTGGCGCGCAGTTCGACGGGGGTGATGGAGGCGATGTGCTCCTGGAATTCCGCCCAGAGTTTGTCGGCATCTTCAGGAGCGGTTTCGACGAGGTTCGCCATCAGGGCGGAATCGGCGAGTTGCTCGGGATTGATTTCCTCGGCGCGAAGCAGGCGGGGGGAGAAACGATTTTGGTAGTAATCCACCTTGGCCTCGATCCGGACGACCGCTCCTTCCTTCAAGGCCTTGAAAAATTCGAACGAAGGGTTGTCGCTAAAACAGTTGCAATTGAACGTCCCGGTTTTGTCGCCGAGTTCGACGGAGAGAAAGGAATTGCCGGTCTTGGTCGGGCGTTCTGAAAGTTTTCGGAGCAGCAGGACACTGGTGAAGGTGTCGCCGGCGGTGCGATCGAGGGCCTTGATTTCGCGGACAGAGAGCGGAGTCGTGATGTCGGACATGGGGGAAAAACAAAAACGGGAAGGTGAAGTCGGAAGCAGGAACTAAAAGCATGAAAGATGGAGCGGTCCAAGCTCCAACATCGGCGAGCGGCGCTTCCCGGATTGATGATAGGGGTAGGGACAGGGATAGAACCTGCCCCTCCCTCCGAACCGGACTGGCGGGTCTCCCGCATCCGGCTCTCCAGTTGGTGATCTTGCTCTCAAGGAGACTGACAGGCCGAGCGATGGG
>JAYVMJ010000724.1:0-4089 GCA_043759025.1 Verrucomicrobiota bacterium
TCTGTGTTCCTGGTCGCGTCTTATCGCGGTCGCGCTGGTCGGTGCCGCATTGATGTCCAGCGCCAACGCGGCTTCGCCTCCGGTCGATGTGGTGTTACAGCTGCCTTACACGCACCAGTTTCAATTTGCCGGACTTTACGCGGCGCAGGCCAAGGGATATTTTTTGGAGGAAGGTATCAAGCTTGAGCTGCGCATCACGAATGAGGAGCGGAAAAGCGCGATTTCCGAGGTGTTGAGCGGACGGGCGGGATTTGGCATTGCTCAAGGTCCGCAGTTGGTGACGGGGCGGCTGGATGGAAAGGATTTGGTCGTGGTGGCGGCGATCATGCAACATTCGCCCCTGGTGCTCGTCGCCCGCGCGTCGGATAACATTCGCACGCCGCACGATTTGCTCGGGAAGCGGGTGGCGTTGGATCAAACCTCTCTGGTGTCAGAAGTGCGGCTGATGCTGGATCGCGAGGGGGTGAATCTCAATAGGATCACGATTGTGCCCAACCGATGGGGCGTGGACGAAATTCAAACGGGCATCGCCGATGCGATGAGTACGTTTGTGAACGACGGACCCTACGAACTCGAAAAGGCGGGGATAAGGATAAACGTCATCCGTCCGATCGATTACGGGATCGATTTCTATGGCGATTGCCTTTTCACGACCGACGCCATGGTGCGGAAAAATTCGGCAGTGGTGGAGGCGGTGCGCCGGGCCACCCTCAAAGGTTGGCATTACGCGCTGATGCATCCGGATGAAATGATCGATTTGATCGTGAGCCAATACGTTGAGCGCCAACACTCGGTGTCGCGGGATGAACTGCGAAATGAGGCGCGGGAGGTGGCGCGCCTCATCAATGCCGACCTCGTTAGCATCGGGCATGTGAACGAAGGCCGTTTTCGGGTGATGGCGAATGCGATTCTGGCCACTGATAAAAACGGGAATGCGTCGCGCATGGATGGTTTTGTTTACGCGTCGCCGGAAGAAGAGTCGAATCGCTATCAATGGGTCCTTCGGTGGCTGCGTTGGGGTCTGGTGGCGGTGGTGTTTTTTGGACTGCTCGGTGTTCTGGCCAACTGGCGGTTGCGCCGGTTGGTGGACGTGCGCACGAGGGCGCTGCAGGATGCGGAGCATCAACAGCGCGAGATATTTGACGGCGCGCCTGCACCGATCGTGCGCAACGACTACAGTGCGATTCTTCTCCATTTGGGCCGGTTGCGGGCGGACGGGGTGAGCGATCTCAAAACGCACCTCGATCGCAAGCCCGGGCTCGTGCGGGAATGGTATGAAATGGTCCGGGTAATCGACGCCAACCGGCTCGCCTTGGAAATTGCCGGAGCTGCTACTGTGGACGAGATGGACCGGAGGCGGAGGAAGAATTTGACGCTGGATTCAATTGATGGGTTTCCGAAGGAGCTGCTCGCTATTTGGGCAGGCGCCGCCCAGTTGCGCCTCGAGAAATCCACGGTGGATGTCGATGGCCGCCGCCGTGACTCGCTGATCAATTGGTCAACCCCGCTGGTTGGCGGGCGGCCCGATTATTCGCGGGCGCAGTTGGTTTACACCGACCTGACTGAAATTCGCGAGGCTGGTCGCGCGTTGCGCGAGAGTGAGGCGCGGTTTCGCCGGCTCTTTGAAAACTCGCCGCTCGCGATCGTGGAATTCGACAACACCGAGTTGATGCCATGGTTGGAGCAACGGCGTGCGGAAGGCGTGAAAGATCTCGCCGCCTATTTTACTGAACATCCCGAGGGCAGGCTGGACGCGATTCGGCGTCTGCCGCTGTTGGATGCGAACGAGGCCACCCTGAAACTGCTCGGTGCATCCTCGAAGCAGGAACTCATCGCGCGGCTCAGGGAAATGTTTACCGAGAATACGATCGCGACTCGCTGCGACATCATTGTTCGCATTTGGAATGGTGAGTTTACGATGGAAGGGGAAATCGAGGTGAAGCGTCTCGACGGCCAGCTGCGGATGCTGGCGTTTAATTGGCGCACGGAGAGTGAAGGCGGAACACCGTTTTTGCGGCGGACCCAGACATTGCTGGTCGACGTGACGGAGAAACGAGTGGCCGAGCGGGCGTTGCGTGAGAGCGAATCGCGTTATCGTGAGCTCTTCGAAAGCGCGGTCGGTGGCATTTATCGCTCCACGCCGGAAGGAGGATTTATTGCCGTCAACCCGGCCCTTGTCCGGATGCTGGGATTTGAGTCGGCGCCGGAGTTGATGGAGTGCGAACTGAACAAGGAGGCGCGGCCATTCTATGTTCAACCCGGCCGGCGGGAGGAATTCCTATCGCAGATCACGAGCGGTGATTTTGTGACGAATTTCGAATCGGAGGTTCTGTGCAAGAACGGCAGTACCATTTGGATTTCCGAAAACGTGCGCGTGGTGCGCGACGGGCAGGGTAAGGCGCTTTACTTCGAGGGATTTGTTTCGGACATCACGAAGCACCGCCGATTGGACGAAGAAATGCAGCGGGCCTCGAAATTGGAAGCGGTGGGCATTCTCGCCGGCGGCATCGCCCACGATTTCAACAACATCCTGACCGCCGTCCTCGGCAATATCGGGCTGACCGAGATGGTGCTCAAAAAAGAGGGCCAAAGCACCGAGCTGCTGCATGAAGCCAAGCGAGCGGCGTTGCGCGCGCGGGATTTGACGCAGCAGTTGCTGACCTTTGCCAAGGGCGGTGAACCGGTGCGTGCGTCGGTGGACTTGTCCGAAGTGTTGCGGGAGACGGCTGGTTTCGCGCTTCATGGTGCGAAGGCGCGGGCGGAGTTTCACCTCGCGGACGATCTCTGGCCGGTCAACGCCGACAAAGGTCAGCTTGGGCAGGTCGTGCAAAATCTTGTTATCAATTCCGTCCAAGCCATGCCGGAAGGCGGAACGATTGCCGTCTCCGCTGACAACCGAATGGTGGACGCGGTCTCGGGCAATCTGCCACTGCCTCCCGGACGCTACGTTCATCTGGCGGTTTCAGATTCCGGCACGGGGATTTCCGCGGAGAATCTTTCGAGGATATTCGATCCGTATTTCACGACCAAGAAACAGGGCAGCGGCCTTGGGCTCGCCACGGTTTATTCAATCGTCAAGAAGCACCAGGGATTGGTCGAGGTGGAATCGCAGGTTGGAAAGGGGACGACCTTTCACCTGTGGCTGCCGGCCGCAAATCGTGCCGCGCCGGAGAAAATTGCCGAGGTGATCGTGGGTATTCCGCTTCAGGCGCGGATCCTTTTCATGGACGATGAACAACCGATCCGCGACATCGCGCGGGCGTTCATGCGCCGGCTGAACGTGGAATGCGAACTTGCGATCGATGGCGCGGAAGCAGTGAAGAAATATCAGGAGGCGCTGGATGCGAACCGCCCTTTTGATATCGTTGTGATGGACCTCACGGTTCCGGGCGGCATCGGCGGGCGGGAAGCGATGAGGTTGTTGCAAAAGATCGATCCCGCGGTGCGAGCGATCGTGTCCAGCGGTTACTCGCAAGATCCCGTGATGGCCAACTATCGCGCGCATGGCTTCCGCAGCGTGCTGCCCAAGCCTTACGATCTCGGCCAGCTTCGCCACGCGCTGGAAGAAACCATCAGCGTGCGTGAAGGATCGGCGCCCGGAATTTAAAATGAAGCGTCATTTTACCAACTACGACTTTGGCGGCAATTTGCCAAATTCCATGGAGACTACGCGCAAGTCCGTCGTTCAGTCCGTCCTTGTTTGCGCGCTCGTCGGTGTCAGCGCCGTGATCCTTATGACAACGGGTGGGTGTCTTGCGCCGACCGCAGGTGAGCGAGCGGGCGTTGCGACTTATGTGCGGGGAGATTTGGCAGCCTCATTGCCCAACGACTTTAATCCCGTCGTCGATGCGACGCACAATGCGATCAAGGAACTTGGGTTAACTGTAATCAGTCTCAAAAAAGAGGCGCTCAACGCTGTGATTGTGGCGCGGGCGACAAGCGACCGGAAAATCGAGATCTCGATCGCCAGTACGGGCAAAGGCCTGACCAACATAAAGATTCGAGTCGACCTATTCGGTGACGAGCAGCTCTCCCGTTCCCTGCTCGACAAGATCAAAGCGGGATTGTGACGGAGTGACGGTGCCGTGA
>JAYVMJ010000725.1:0-3687 GCA_043759025.1 Verrucomicrobiota bacterium
GCACCGTTGAAAGGCAGCGATACGGATCGCCGGTACTTTGAAGGCCCGTGGATGCACAAACACCAAGGGACATACTACGTTTCGTATTCAACCGGGGACACGCATTATCTTGTTTATGCGACGGGCGACAACCCCACCGGACCATTTACTTTTCGCGGACGCATGCTGACTCCGCCACTCGGTTGGACCACGCATCACTCCATCGTCGAATTCGACGGGAGATGGTGGCTCTACTATCACGATGCGTCGCTGTCCGGAGGGATTTCCTATAAACGCAGCGTGAAGGTGCAGGAATTATTCTACGAAGCGAACGGATCGATTCGCGCGATGGAGCCGTGAGGATTCCGCAGCGAGGTCGCTGCGGCTCCAATCAATCCGCAATCGCGCTGCCGTTTAAAGCACGGTGATCGTAATGACCGCATGCGACGGAGCGATCACCACACCGGTACCCGTAGTGTGCACAGTGAAGGTCGCGTTCGTCGTGATACTACTGGAATCCCGCGCCGTGACGGTGATCACGTTGTCGCCGGTTTGAAGATCGATGCTGTCGATATTCCACGCCGTCGTCCCGAGGCCGATCCCCTGTCCGCCGCGATCACTGCGCCAAGTGATTCCCTTGACCGTTTTTCCACCCGCCGCCGTGGCAGTTCCCGATAGGCTCAACGAAACCACTGATGTCGTCAGCGCGCCCGAACCGTTGGGAGCGGTGATCGCAATCGTGGGTGCCGTGACATTAGCGCCGGTCGGAACTGTCCACAGAAAATCGTCCAGAGTGGTGATGCCACCGCCCGTCGCCGAGCCGGTGCCGGTGGCCCAACTTGACCCGGTCGCGATCGCGAGAAGAAGCGTGGAGTTTCCAGCCACTGGAGCGTGGGAAACCAGCCATGAATCAGTGCCGCTGGCCAACGAGTAGGTACTGGTGTCGACGCCGGCCGACCCGACCCACGGCGTAAACGTCCAGCTCACCTGCGACGCACCCCCGGGAACGGAGGCGGTGCCGGAAATGTTGAGCGTGGAAACAGCGGGCGGCGCCAGCGCGTGGGGAATTGGTGAAACGATGGAAACAATCGGAACGCCGGCCATCGCTTGGTTGCGATGCTGCGCCATCAACCATGGAAACAAATAGGGATTGGCGTAAGCCGTCGGCCAGATGCCGTGGCCGCCCGTCGCGTAACGGGTGTAAATAACGCGGCCGCCCAGCTGCCGCACGGCACCGACCGCGTTATCGCTGCCATTGACGCCCACCGTGCTGTCGTTGGCGGAATGGAAAGCCCAAATGGGAAGTGCGGCAATCTTTTCGTAGGAGCCCGCGCCCCAACCCGACATCGGGACTGCAGCGGCAAAGAAAAACGGATAGCGCGTGATGATGTCCCACGTGCCACCACCGCCCATGGAAAGCCCGGTGACATAGATCCGGTTGAGATCGATCGAGTAATTGGTCTCGAGCACTTGAATCGCGCGCATGACCTGGCCCAGCGTATTCGCATTCCATCCCTCGCTCACGCTGGCTTGCGGCGCGATCATGAAGCATGGCGTGGCGGACGAATTGGCGGCGGACACCAGCTGAAGCGCGCCGTTCGCATTGTTGTTCAATTGCGCTGTATTGTCGCTGCCCCGCTCCCCGGACCCGTGCAAAAATACGATCAGGGGATAGTCGTGCGCCGCGTTGTAGCCCGTCGGCACCAAATAACGATAAGGGAGATCGTTCGGCTCGGCTCCGGTTTTCTGCAGCGTGGCTGAAAGAAAATCCACCGCGGTGGCCGCCATCGCTTGCGAAGAAGTGCCAACGAAAACCAATATCACGAGCGCCGCGCTGAAAGCGTGACGCAACACGGGCGAAATCCTGTTGGGGGAATGTAGCATGGGAAATTGTCAGGCCGCCGGCCCTTGATCAACGGACCGAAAGCGATGCCGCCGGCCTCATTGCAGGAGCAATTAAGAAGACGAGTGTGAACCGGAGAAAAAAAATCACCGAGACACCGGATGCACTTCTGTAATGCCCGCGGGGGATGTTTTGATACCCGCATTACAAGGCGGGCACCACTGGTTGAATGTAACACGGAAAAATACCCCGACGCTCGACAGTCCTTACAATTTTTTGAATATCGAGGGGCACCCGATCGTCACTGACGCAACTTCCCATGCACTTCTCCATCCGTACCCTTCCTGCCCTCGTCGCCGCTTTGGTCGTATTGAACTCTTCCGGGTTGAACGCCGCTCCCAACGTCGAGGAATTTCCCGTCGGTCCCGCCAATGCCGGCGGCATTTATACTCTTAGCCCTCAGGGCGGCCACATCGCTTATGTGGGCATGAAAGGCACCAAAGCGTTCGTATCGGTCGATGGGATCGAAGGTCCAGTCTTCGACGAATTTTTCGGGCCAAGCGGCCAGGGGTTCTATAATCCCGCAAAAGCCGCGGTGAGGCGCTCCTCAACTGGCGGCCAGACGCCGTTCGCACCCATGCTGCCCGTAATCTTTTCACCCGACGGAAGGCATTTCGCCTATGCCGGTCGCATCGGCAATGACTACGTCGTCATTCATGATGGGAAGGAAATCGCCCGCGGTCCACGCGGCGCCATCGCGCTCAACTACGGTCCGCTTACCCTCTCGCCGACCGGGCTGTAGGTTTATTGGGACGAAATGAGAACGGAAAGCAGTCGCGGTAGTTGGCGTCTGATGATGACCGGCAAACCCGGTCCATGGAGCGGGCACCAGACGATGAATCCCGTGTTCAGTGCGGACGATTCGCGCTACGCTTACAACGCGGGCAAACTCGAAAACTATCAGGATCAGATGCTGATCGTGGACGGAAAGGAAGCCGGTTATGTGGGACGCGATCCGGTTTTCACCGCCGACGGAAAGTCCCTTCTCTCCATCCGATATTCCCCGAATGCGTCCGTACTGCTCGACGGCAAGCCCGTGATCACCGGAATTGCCGACGGCATGATCGCCGAAGGGCTCGGCCCGATCTATTTTGCCAAATGGGTGCCCACGGACCTGATTCCGCCTTCCATCGTTTTCAGTCGTGACGGCAAACATGTCGCTTACCAAGCGCACGGGGTTGACCCCAAAACGCGCGGCATTTATTTGGACGGCAAACTGGCCGCGCCCACCGCGCGCGGACTTTATTTCCCCACCTTCACTCCTGACAGCCAGCATTTCTTTTTCGCCGCTGACGAGGCCGCCGCGATTCCCGGGCAGGTTCCGCCGATCGTGGTTTACGTGGACGGTCACGAGGCGGTGCGAGCCAACGGCTATTTCTTCGCCAGTGTCGCCGGCTCCTGGACCATGGACGACCAGGGCACGCTGACGTTTTTCGCCGCCGATGGCGACACCGTGAAACGCTATCGCGTCACGGCTCGTTCTGACACAGGCATTGCGACCATGATCGCGGATACCAGCGCAGCCCAAGCCAAGGCGCTCGCCGACGCCGAAGCGCAGAAAAAGGCGGCCGACGAAGCGGCCGCAAAAGCGAAGGCGGATAAGGAAGCAGCGGCAGCACAGGCCAAAGCCGACCACGACGCCGCGATGGCCGCCAAGGCCCAAGCCCGCCTCGACGCAATCGCCGCCAAAAAGAAAGCGGCGGCAGACGCCGCCGCCGCCAAAGCCCAGGCCCGGCAGGACGCGATCGACGCCAGGAAACTGGGCCACTGATCTTCATCACCAAAGGCTCCCGCGAATTGTGTAG
>JAYVMJ010000726.1:0-2701 GCA_043759025.1 Verrucomicrobiota bacterium
GAACGGCCGAAGGACGCGGAGTGAAATCACGTCAAGCTCCGCGCTTTCCGTGCTAAATTTATTTTATCCCGGTTCGCGGCGGAGTTGAACTCACTCTAATTCTTCGGGATCAGGATGTCTGCGGCTGGCTACATCTCGCCGTGCCGGAATTCTTCGAAGGCGCGGCAAATGCGAGCGCCTTCCCTGGGATGTTTTTTCCGACCGGTGTCTGGGGCAGTTTCTCGTCGATGAGGAATCGAACGAGGTCATTGAATCGCTCAGCCGGGGCTGGCGAACGGGGCGGTCTTAGTTGTTTGACGTCGCAACGTCTTCAATAACCCAGCGCAGGCCATTCCGAGCCGTTGGTGGAAGCTAGCTTGCTCGCTTCCACCATTCCAATCCAAAGATCCAACTCAACCGCCCGCGTTCCGGGCGGCTTCCAATTCTTCCCACCGGGAGAACGCCACCGCGTGTTCCCGTTCGATCGTATCCAGTCGGTTCTTCACCTCGGTGAATTTTACCGCTTCCGTTTTGTAGAACGACGGATCGGCGAGCTTCGCGGTAAGTGCCGTCTGCTCTTTTTCCAAAACCTCGATTTTCGCCGGCAGCCCTTCCAGTTCCTTTTGCTCCTTGCCAGAAAGTTTCCTGCCCTTCACAGCCGCGGCAGTTCCGCCGGCGGAATTCTTTTTCGTATCGTTGGTCGTGTCCGGCGCGCGTGCCGCCTTCACTGCGGCGGCAGCTGCCTGCTTCGCTTTGTCGTGCTGCCAGTCGGTATAACCGCCGATGTAGTCGCTAATCTGTCCATCGCCTTCAAACACGAACGAACTCGTGACGACCTCGTCAAGAAATGCCCGATCATGGCTCACGATCAACACCGTGCCGGGAAATTCCACGAGCAAATCCTCAAGCAAGTCGAGCGTCTCCACGTCGAGATCGTTGGTCGGCTCGTCGAGCACGAGCACATTAGCCGGCTTCGTGAAAAGTCGCGCGAGGAGCAGGCGGTTGCGTTCACCACCCGAGAGTACGCGCGCCGGCGTGCGGGCGCGATCAGGCGTAAAAAGAAAATCCTGCAGGTAACTGATCACGTGCCGGGTGCGCCCGTCGATCGTGATGTGAGTGTTTCCGTTGGCGATGTTATCGGCGACGGTCTTGTCGTCCTCGATTTGCGCGCGGAGCTGATCGTAGTACACCACCTCAAGATTCGTCCCATGCTTGATCACACCGCTCGACGGCGCGAGTTGGCCGAGGAGAAGTTTGATGAGCGTGGTCTTACCCGCGCCGTTCGGGCCGATGAGGCCGATCTTGTCGCCGCGCAAAATGGTCGTGGAAAAATCGCGCACGAGGACTTTGCCGTCGGGATAGGAAAATGACATGTTTTCCACTTCAACCACCTTCATGCCGCTCGGGATCGCTTCGTTGACGCGCATCGTGACGTTGCCGATTTTTTCACGGCGGGCGCGACGGTCGGCGCGGAGTACCTTCAGTTGATTGATGCGCGCGGTGGCGCGGGACCGCTGCGCTTTTACGCCACGACGAATCCATTCCTCTTCCTGCGCAAGTTTTTTGTCCGCGAGTGCCTGCATGCGCTCCTCCGCCTCGAGTCGGTCCTGTCGGCGCACGAGGAACGTATCGTAGTCGCAATCCCAGTTCGTGATGACGCCACGATCGAGTTCGACGATGCGCGTCGCCAGTTTCTTCAGGAAGGCGCGATCGTGGGTCACGAAGAACAATCCGATTTTCTCCTGCAACAGAAATTCCTCCAGCCAGAGAATCGACGCGAGATCCAGATGGTTGGTCGGCTCGTCGAGCAGCAGCAAATCGGGTTTGCTCGCCAGCGCCTGCGCCAGCAACGCACGCCGCTTCAATCCGCCGGAGAGCGCGGAAAATTCCGCATTCGGATCGAGTCCGACATGGGAGATCAGGTCCTCAAGGCGAACTTCCCGCTCCCAATCTTCCTCGTGCGGCCCACCGTCGCGTAAACCCGCTGAAACGATGTCGTGTACGCTTCCCGTGAGATCGGAGGGCACTTCCTGGACGAGTCGGGCAAAATGCGCGCCCGGTTGGCGGAAAACCTGGCCGGTGTCGGGTTTGATCTCGCCGACGATCAACTTCATCAACGTCGACTTCCCCGCCCCGTTGCGACCGAGCAAGCAAAGACGTTCGCCTGTATTAACTTGGAAGTTAACGTGGTCGAGCACCGGCGGACCGCCGAAGGCCTGAGAGACATCGAGAAGACTTAAAAGCGCCATGAGAACGGAAGAACGTAGGAGTCCCGACCGGCGGTGCAACCCAAAGCTCGGACTGTTTTTTGGCGGCGGCTAAGAGGGTGCCATGCGTCGATTTCGCAGTGAGACCCAACGACTTCACGAGGGCTGCTCGTCATGAACTCAAAGGCAGGGCGCTTTATCCGTAAAGCGCCATCCGGGATTCCCGACTGCCTTCACCGCGTGCGAACGGCCTGAATCGACGATTTAACGATAAGGCGACCTACCCTTTAAAACGATTCCGCGTCAACTTTGGCCTTCTCCGTATCCGCCATTCCCGGACAAGCCTTTGTCGTGAAATTCGTGACATCCTTAAGCACGAAAAGGGGCGCACCGTCAGCTCGCTGGGCCTTGAAGCGCTCGAATTTGATTCCCACCACATCTTGCAGCACCAGCGGCGGGCGGTCGTCGGCGGCGGTGAAGCTGACTGCAATATCTTCCATCGTAATAGCCGCGGC
>JAYVMJ010000727.1:0-11383 GCA_043759025.1 Verrucomicrobiota bacterium
CCCGGCGAGGAAGCCACTGGCATGGCCATCGATCTCGCACATCACCGACTCATTCTCGGGTGCGGCAATGAGAAGATGATCATCATGGACAACACCAACGGAAAGGTGGTTGCAGTCATCGATGCTGGAAAAGGCATCGATGCCACGTCATTCGATCCCGACACTCAACTTGCCTTCGCGTCCGCCGGCGGCAGCGGGAATGTCACCATCGCCCACGAGGACACCGCGGACAAATTTTCCGTCGTTCAAACGCTCGAAACCGTCCGCAGCGCCCGGACGATGACCCTCGATCCCAGCACGCACAAAATTTATCTCGCTGCGGCCCAATTCGAGGCTCAACCCCCGGCCAGCGCCGACGGCAAACGGGTGCGTCCGAAAATGATTCCCGGCACCTTCAAGATCCTCGTTTACGGCATCGCGCCATAACCTCGGCAACTGTTCCCCTATGCGCGTCCTCCTCGTGGAAGATTCGCCTCGCCTGCAAAAATCGGTGGCCATGGCCCTGCGCAAGACCGGCTACGCAGTTGATCTCGCCAGCGACGGTGAGGAAGGTCTCTGGCGCGCTCTCGCCAACGACTATGACGTGCTTGTGCTCGATATCATGCTGCCGAAGCGCGATGGACTTTCGCTACTCACTGAGTTGCGGCGTCAGGGAAAAACAGTTCATGTGTTACTGTTGACCGCGCGCGACACGGTGATGGACCGCGTGCAGGGACTGCAAAACGGCGCTGACGACTATCTGGTCAAACCCTTCGCGCTCGAGGAACTCCTTGCGCGGGTCCAAGCCCTCGGCCGGCGCGCCTACGGCACCAAGCAACCGAGATTGACGATCGGTGAACTGGTGATCGATACCGTGGCGCGAACCGTGGCGCGCAAAAACATCCCTCTCGACCTCACGGCTCGCGAATACCTGTTGCTGGAATACCTCGCCCGCCGTCGCGGGCACGTGGTTTCCCGTTCCGAAATCGAAGCCCACATCTATGACGAACAAGTCGATCCGATGAGCAACGTGGTGGATTCCGCCGTCTGCAGCCTGCGAAAAAAACTCGGGGTCGTGGGCGGGTGTGCTCTGATCCACACCCGGCGCGGACTCGGTTATGTGCTGGAGGAAATCGGCTCCTCGCCCACCGCGGCGTTATGATCTCAATTCGCCGCCTGCTCACCCGCCGGCTGCTCGGCACGACCCTCGGCCTGCTGGCGCTCGGCCTCGCCACGTTATGGGCCGTCGCATGTTATGCGGTCGTGCATCAGTTCGATGGGGCTCTGCGCACAAAAGCGCTCGCCATCAGCACCGTCGCCGTCGTCACTGCGGATTCCGTGCAGGTGAATTTCACCGATCGTTTTTTGCGCGGCTTCGACGACAGACAGCCGCGGGATTTCTTCCAGTTGTGGCTGCCCGATGGCACCACGCTCGCGCGCTCCGAATCACTGGGAACTGCGGAACTGGCCCACCGCGTCGGCACCTTCAATTCGCCGGTTTATTTTCTCTGCACGCTTCCCACCGGCCGTCCCGGGCGCGCCATGGGGTTTTCGTTTAAACCCAAACAGACGCGTGGAATCGATCGTCCCATCGAAGTCCAACTCGTCGTCGCGACCGATCGCGACGATCTTGACGACACCCTCATTCAACTCGGAAGCCTAGCCGCCGGCTGCGCGGTCCTGCTCCTCGCAGCGACGCTCTGGGTGGTGCCCCGCGTGCTGCGCCATGGATTGGAGCCACTCGGACGCCTCGGCGACCAGGCAAACCACATCGACGCCAGTTCGCTCGGAGTCCGTTTTCCCGTCGTTGATCTGCCCGAAGAACTCCAACCCATCGGCGGGCGGCTCAACGAACTGCTCGCCCGCCTCCAGCAATCCTTCGAACGCGAGCGACGGTTCAGCGCCGACCTCGCGCACGAACTGCGCACCCCAATCGCAGAATTGCGCAGCTTGATGGAATGCGCGCTCAAGTGGCCTGAGTCGCGCGATCCAACCACGGATACCGAGGTTCTCGCCATCGCACGACACATGGAGGGACTTACCGCGCGCATGCTTGCCCTCGCGCGGAGCAGCACTGACCCAGCCACGGTGCCATCGGAATCTCACGCACTCCTCCCGCTCATGCAGGAAACGTGGCGACCCTTGGTGGCGCGGGCGCAAGCGCACCAACTCAACCTTCATTTTGAGCTTACGCCCATCACCGCGTTCACCGATCCAGTCCTCTTGCGCTCGATCCTCACCAATCTTTTTGACAACGCCGTGGAGTACGCCCCGGAGGGCGGCGATATCGACGTCACGCTCGACAACAGAAATAACCGGCCGGCAATCACAGTAACAAACATCGCGCGAGATCTAACGCCGGCCGACGTCGCGGCCCTCTTCGATCCATTCTGGCGCAAAGAGGCTGCCCGAAGCGGCGGCCAGCATTTTGGCCTCGGACTTTCGCTGGCCCGGACATTTGCCGCGGCGATGAGTTGGACGCTGACGGCCACGTTGGACGAGCAACAACGATTATCATTCCAACTCACAGGCATCGATGATGCCGTTCGATCAAGCCGCAAACCGGATCCTTTTGCTCACTCCTGCCCTGACTCCCCATTTTTAAACTAGTCATGGCCCGCGAACGGAGGGTTTCTCAATAATTTTTAGGTCGCGAAGCCCACGGCCCGAAATATTCCGGTCACACCGATGAGGATCCAAAAGACATTCAGTAAGGTATACGCACGATCCTTCTTCAGGATGGAACACCACGAGAGAATAACCGCGTCTGACGTATTAAAAATCCACACGAATAAAAATGGACTCCTGGGTCCCAGCCAGCTCACGAGGGTAAAACTAGTGATCCGCATCAAAACTCCGGTCAGCTCGATCGTTTTCATGCGCGTTCTGACCAGATCATTAACTTTTTTGAGCATTTTAGGTTTTGGTTTTTTGTTCCGAAGGTACAGCCCAACCACGCGCGGGCGAGTCTACAGTACGTCCCGTGAAACACAGAAGAACGGACCGGAATCAGACCATAGGAATCAGACCGTACAAACCATGGCGCTTTCCCTGCCTCGGTTTGATAACTGCCGCGAGAAGCAGCTGGCCGCGTGACTCGAAAGCGGAGAATCTGAACCGAAACCATGCTCAATTGCAGAGAGTGATTGCGTCTGACTCCGGCGGGGGCAGAAAAACACCCTGAGAATGAACCTCATTCACCGCCATATTTTTGCGAACGTCGTGCTGACTTGCGCGGCCGCGGTGGGAATGTTCGCGTTTGTGTTGCTGCTGGGAAATGTCCTGAAGGATCTGCTCGGTCACGTTCTGGCGGGACAACTGGCGGTCGGAACCGTGGTACGACTCGTCGCTCTCACCATTCCGGTGGTCGTTTCCTACGCCTTGCCGATGGGAATGCTCACCGGCGTGCTTCTGGTCCTGGGGCGCATGTCGTCGGATCGGGAAGTGACCGCTTTACGGGCTTCGGGTTTGAGCGTTTCATGGCTGTCCGCGCCAATTCTCTTTTGTGCCCTGCTGGGCGTGGTCCTCAACCTGGTGATCAATTTTCAATTCATGCCGCTGGCCAAGGTCGCGTATGAAACCGAGCTCGCCAGCGCAATCCGTCAGAATCCACTCAGTTTCATTGTCCCGAAAACCTTCATCCGCGATTTTCCGGGCTACGTGATTTATGCGGGCGACAAGAAAAATTCCGTCTTGAAAGATTTCTGGTTGTGGGAACTTGACGGAAAACAACGCGTAAAACGCTTCGTTCGGGCCGATGCGGGGCGGGTGGAATTCAACGAGAAGAAAAACGAGCTCACCCTCACCCTGGAACACGTCCAAGCGGAAGTGCGCGACGAAAAGGATCCGGAAAATTTCAGCGAGGCGCGCGGAACCGCCTCAGCTGACGAAATGCCCTTCGTTCTGTCGCTCGACAAAATCTCCGGAGGCTCATCCGTTCACTTAAAACCAACGTGGCATACGTTTGACCAGTTGATGCAGGAATGGCGGCGGTTGGGCCGACCCGATCCCGCGGTGCCCACGCTCGAACGGGAAAATCAGCGGATGCGCGTCCAGATCACCATCCACGAGAAATTCGCCACGGCGTTTTCCGTGCTTTCCTTTGCGTTGGTCGCGATTCCGCTCGGCATCAAGGTCTCGCGCAAAGAAACGTCGGCGAATCTCGGCATGGGGCTGGCGATGGCGATGGCCTACTATTTTGCGACCATTGTGATCGGATGGTTCGATACGCACACCGCGCTGCGTCCCGACCTCCTCATGTGGCTGCCCAACCTCGTGTTTCAAGGAGTGGGCCTCGCGATGTTTTATCGAATCGACCGGAACTGAAACCAGCGTTGGGCCATTAGCCCGCTTATTTCACCCTCAAAATGACCCGGACGAAACTCTGTTTGCTGGAGCCGCGGCGACCCCGCTGCGGTTGACGAGCGAACCACCGCGAGGTCGCCGTGGCTCCATGAAATATTCAGGTTAGCGGACGCGCCGGAGCGAAAGCAATGCCGGCAGGACCACCAACACCGCCGGCATTTGCAGCAATAACCCCGAGACGATTGCGATCGCCAGGGGTTGCTGCATGGCCGAACCGATGCCGATACCCAGCGCCAGCGGCAGCAACGCGAGGATCGCGGCAAACGTCGTCATTGCAATCGGGCGCATCCGATTGATCCCAGCCTGCACCAGTGCTTCGCGGAAAGGAATTCCCGCAGGCATGGCCCGGAGTTCCGACACGTAGAAGATCGCCACTTCCGTCGCAATACCAACGATCATGGTCATGCCCATCATCGACGAAATGTTCAGTTCGGTGTGCGTGATCCACAATCCGATCGTGACCGCAGATAGTGCCAACAAAGTGCAGCCCAGCATCGCCAAGGCCGTACCAAAACTTTCATAGAGAAAAAGCAGAAGAAGAAACACCAGTGCGACGGCCGCCGCGAAAACGGCAATCAAACCGGAAAACGCCTTCCGCTGTTCCGCGTAAGTGCCGCCCAGCGCAAAATAAACGCCGCCGGGCACAATTCCATTCTGCCGGAGGACCCGCTGCACATCGACAATCGTCGAACCGAGGTCCCGCCCGGAAATACGACCGGTCACTGCAAGCATGCGCTTCAAATTATCGCGGCTTACCTGAGCCTGACCGGTTTCTGTTTTCACCGTCGCCACCCGACTGAGTGGGAAGAAATGACCGTCGGGCGCCCGCAACCGCAGCGCGCCGACGGACTCAATCGTGTTCCGCGCGCCTTCCGGAATCCATACCCGGATGCCGATAAGTTTCGGCCCCTGCTCAATCTTCGTGGTGGCCATCGATCCATCCAGCAACGCGTTCACCGCCTGCATAACCGAATCGGGATCCATTCCTTCCAGAGCCGCCCGCGCTCGATCAACGGTGATCGTGATAGCGTCACCGGCCAGCACCACACCGTCCTTCACATCGACCACCCCCGGAATCCGTCCGATCGCAGCAGCGACCGCCACGGCGGTGTTTTGTAACAAACTGCGGTCATCCGAATAAAGTTTGATCTCAATCGGCTGCGGCACCGCCGTAAGATCGCCAATGAGATCCTCCATGAGCTGCGCCATTTCAATACTCAGGCCGGGCACATTTTTTTCCACCTGTTGCCGGACGTCGTCGATCACATCGTCAATATCGCGTCGCGGCTGCGGTTTGAGGCGGACGAAAAAATCGCCCTCGTTCGCCTCGGTTAACCCACCGCCCAGTTGCAAGCCGGTTCGCCGCGAATACGTGTCGACCTCCGGTGTCGCCTGCAAAATCGCCTCGACCTGACGTAGCAACCGGTCGGTTTCGCTCAGTGAAGTCCCCGGTTGCGCCCGGTAGTCCAAAATGAATCCGCCCTCGTCCATTGAGGGCATAAAACCCGAACCGACCTGACGATAGCCCACATATGCCACGATTAACAGCGGCACCACGACCAAAAGCAAAAGCACCGGCCGACCGAGCACGCGTTTCATCAAGCGCCCATACCACTCATTAACCCGGGCCGCCAAACGGCCGCCTTCTTTTTCCCGTGCGTCTTTTTCGCTGAGAAAATGATCCGCCAGCACCGGAACGGCGAGCCAGGCCACGAGAAATGAAATCACCAGGCTCATCGCCATCGTCAATGAAAGCGCCTTGAAAAAAGCTCCCGTCACGCCCGACAAAAATGCCAGCGGCACAAAAATAACGATGGTCGAGAGCGAGGATCCCACGAGCGGAACCGTAAATTCCGCCGCCGCGGACCAGACCATTTTGTCGCGATTAACCGGGTCTTCGCGCAGCCGACGGACGATGTGTTCCACCATCACGATTGCGTCATCGATAATGAGGCCGACCGCCGCCGCCATGCCGCCCAAGGTCATGATATTAAAGCTACCATGCCGGGCTTTCAGGAGTAGAATCGCGCCCGCGAGCACGGCGGGCACGCAGCCCATCGCGATGAGCGTGATTTTTCCATTGCGGAGAAAGAGCAGCAGCACGCCACCGGCCAAGCAAATGCCGATGAGCACCGCATCGCGCACGCTGGTCTCGGACGCGAGAATCAATTCACTCTGGTCGTACCAGTTGGCGACCTTCACATCGCGCGGCATTTGCGGACGATAAGCGTCGAGTTTTTCCCGCACGTCGCGCGCGATCTGCACGGTGTTGGCGTCAGGTTGTTGATAAACCTGGAAAATCACCGCGTCGCGCCCGTCGGCATTCACCCGCGTCCATTGCGGCGTTTCACTCAAACTGACCGTCGCCACGTCTGCCACCCTCACCAAGCCGGAGGAGTTTTTTTGCAGGATGGTCGCGCCGAGTTGCTCGGCATCGGTCACGCGATTGTCCACCAATGCCAGATATAATTTGAAATGGTCCTCAAGGCGACCGACCGCACTGATGGTGTTAGCCGCAGACAACGCCTTGCTGACGTCGGCGAGGGTCAAGCCGTGCGCCTCCAGCCGCGCCGGGTCGATGGTCACACGATATTCGGCCACGGCGCCGCCGAAGACCTGCACCTGCCCCACTCCCGTCACACTGGAAAGCAGAGGGCGCAATTGATAATAAGCGATGTCGCGCAATTCGACGAGGGTATGCTTGGACGACGTCAAACTATAGGCGATCGACGGAAAAACGGTCGGGTCCATGCGCCTCACCTCGAATTTCGTCCCCGCCGGCAATTCGCCCAGCTGCTGGTTGAGCGTAGATTCAACCTGAAGCATCGCGGAGATCATATCCTCGCCCCAGTCGAAGTTGATCGAAATTTCCGCGCTGCCACGGCTAGAGGTGGAGCGAATGCTCCGCAGTCCCGGCACCGAGCGAATCGCCGATTCAATCGGCACCGTCACTTCCGCCGCCATGCGTTCCGCTGGACGATCGCCGGCATCGATACTGATAACGACACGCGGAAAATCGACATGCGGGAAAAGGGCGACCGGCATGGTCCACGTGACCGCCACGCCGCCGGCGACCAGCAATCCCAGCAGGAAGAGCACCGAACGCCGGTGCGCTTGCAACCACTCGACAAATTTCACGGCTTCGCCTCCGCCTTCTTTTCTCCGGCGTCGGCGGGCTGGACCGCCATGCCGTCTTCCAGTTCGTAATTACCGAGCACCACGACGCTGTCGCCTTCGCGCAAATTTTCGCCCCTGACCTCAACGAGGCCCCCCGTGGAAATGCCCGGAGTTACTTCGTGCCGGATCGCCAGGCCATTCTTCACCGTGTAAAGGATGGACTTGTCTCCCTCGGGCAACACCGCCCTCCGTGGCACCACCAGCGTAGTTTTTTTGTCGAGCTCGATGGTTGCCCTGACGTGTTCACCCAACAACAACGGCGCGCCGGCCGGAATTGATGCCCGCACCTCGACCGCGCCGGTGGCCGCGTCGAGCGAAGCCCCCGCGATCCGCACCGTCGAATCAACCGGTTTCGATCCCGCGCGTTGGGCGGAAAACAAGACCACGGGTTGGCCGGCGGTGATGCGTTTCAAATCCGAAAGCTCGACGCTCAGAATAGCTTCAAGGCCTTCGCCCGCGGTAACGGTTACCAGCGCCGTGCCGGCGGTGACGCTGGAGCCGGCGGACACATTCAATTTGGTCACGACTCCCGCCACCGGCGCGACGATTCTGCCATCACCGCCCAGGCCGCGATGCTCAAGGCTCGCCACTTTTTGGCGGGCGTCCTGTTCCGCCTGCCGGGCCGCAAATAGATCCGGGCTCGTCGCGAGTTTCAAATCGTAGCGTTCCTGGACGGACGCCAGCGCTTTTATCGCGAGCGCCAGGGCATTGCGTGCGGCGTCGAGTTGCAATTGCGCCTCTGGATTTGGCATCACCTCCATCAGAGCCTCGCCGGCCGCGACCCGGGCACCGACCGACACCTTAATTTTTCGCACGACACTGTCGAAGGACGCGGAGACCACTTGTTCCCCAGAAGGCGCGGAGGCAATCAGCCCAAAGACCTCCAACGTCTCGGCGAGCGGTTGCCGTTTGAGCGGTGCGAGGCTCACACGAGCGACTGGCTTGGTTTCTGCCGGAGTGTCGCCCGATGCATTGGATCGATTGAAGTAGAACCAGCCAGCGGCAAGCAGTCCGGCAAGGAGGAGAAACAAAAGTACTTTTTTCATGGCGAAGAGGAGCCCGATTCGGCGCGGTTGAGCAGTGGACGGCCGGTGGCGATTTCGAGGGCGACATCGAGTTCGATCATTTGTTGACGGAGAGTCAGTTCGTCGAGTTTCCGCGTCGCGAACAATGACCGGGCACCACGATAGGCGGATACGCTGGCGTTGTTGGTTTCGAGCGCTTTTTCGTAAGCGGCCACCTGCTGCTGCAATGCGGGCAGCGCCGAAGCATCCGACGCCAATTGCGCGCGAACCGCGGCGATTTTTCTCAGAATCAAAACCACCTCGGACCGCGCCTCAGCGACGCGCGCCACGTACTCGTCGAAAAGCTGCTGACGCGTCGCGCGCGCGATCGCGATATTGCCCTGGTTATGATCAAACAGCGGCAGGTCCACGGTCACACCATACGTGTGAGTACGCACGCCGCTCGTATCGTTGGCCTTGGCAAAACTCAGTCCGATTTTGGGAAATTGCGCCTTGATCGCTCCGCGAAGTCCCGCCTCTTCGCTCTCATAACCGAGCGCCAGCGCCGCGAGATCCAACCGGCGTTGTCCGAGTCCCCGCAAGAGCGGGGCGGCCGAGGTTTCGGGTGGAAGTTCAGGAAATGAAGCCGCCGGCTTGAGGACGATTTCCGCATCGGCGGGTCGACCCAGACTGAGATCGAGCGCGGCCAGTTCAGACTGGTAATCCTGCTCAGCGGCCAGCCGCGCCGACTGGGCCGCAATCCACACCTCGCTGGCCGCCGTTACGTCTCCGATCGTCTGCTGACCCAGCGCCATCGCTTTCCGCAGGGACTCCAGCGTCAACGCCAAGTCCGTTTCAATTTCGCGCAGCAGCGGCAGCCGCGCGCGCAGCGACAGAATTCGGAAGGCGCGGAGACGTGCCGCTTGCGCTGCCTGCCATTCCTGCCACGCGAGCGAAAGGTCAAAGGCCGCCGCCCCACCACGCGCTCCAGCGATGCGATCCTGCCGACCGAGCAGGGAGGTAATTTCCCAACTAAGGCCGAGATTCCGACCCGTGATCAAACCGGGGTCGTTGTGACCAGTGGGTTGATCGAGCGCATAACCCAGCTGGGGATTGGGCAAAATGCCGGCTTGCACGATTTGCGCCTCGACTACTCCGCGCTGGTCGCGCAACGCCCGCAGTTGCGGACTCGCGATCACCACCATCAAGGCGATTTCGTCGGGAGAAAAGCCGTCGCGGCCATCGATCACCATCGGTGCCAGCAACGGGTGCTTAAATTTCTCCGCCGCCATTCGTATCGCCTCCGGTTTCGGCGGAGCCAGCGCCGCATCGATCGCCGATGCGTCGAGTGGCTTGGAGTGATAGCTCGTGCAACCCGCGCCGGCCATGAAACCAGCCGTCATCAAAATCACCGCGCCGCGCCCGGGAAATTTCTGCCAAATGCTGGGGTAATCGCGATTCATATGATGCAAAATTATTCCACCACGGTTTCACCCTGCCAGCTGCTGCACCGCGAGCCGCCCCGAACGTCCGTCGACGCTGCCTTGGGCGAGGTCACAAACGGCAATTGAGTCGCGTCGGGCGAGGTATTCGCGCGCCGCATCCTCCAACCGCACAAACTGGACGTTCGCGTTGCGACACAACTTGAGCAGTTCGCGAAAAATCGCCCGCCGGGCCATACCCTCGATTTCGGCATGCAGGGTGAAGACATTCAATCGATCCGGCCGCAGCAGGGAAAAAAGGCGCGGCGCAATTTTTTCATCCGGATATTCCGGGCGCCCCATCAATTCATCCAGCGTGGGCAGCGTCGTCGGAATTTCCAGGGTCGAGAAAACTTTCCCGGCGATTCGCGGAAAGAACGGTGTCTCACCGCGAGTGTCGCTCGCGTAGAGCAATCCGCTTTCGTCATACACGGCGCGGCTAAACGCGCTGCTTTGCCAACCGGCGGCTCCCGCCGTGTGCGCTTCCGTCCCGAAGATCCGGCGGAATTCCGCGCGTGCCCGCACAAATTCCGCGCGTACTTCCTCCAGCGTCATGCCGTGGAGATGATCCTGCCAGCGGATATGATCGTGGCAGTGAATTCCGACTTCGAACCCGGCCGCCCGAACCGTCCGCATCATCCCTTCGTTGCGCCGGCCAACATGCGGCGCAGGCAGCAGCGTGCCGTTGAGCAAAGTTCGAACGCCATAGAGCTGGACAATATTCGTCCGGCTGACCTTCGAAAAGAACCCCGGACGAAAAACCCGTCGGATCGCCTTGCCGGTGTTATCCGGCCCCAGACTGAAAAGAAAGCAGGCGGGCGCGCCGAACTCGTTGCAATCGGCCACGAGATTGGGCACGCCAAGCCGGGTCCCACGATCGGTGTCGACGTCGATTTTTAATGCCAGATGACAAGACATGATTCAGACGAGGGAATAATCCTTGTGCGCGAGGTGATAATCGAGCGTCAACCGAATCGCCGATTTGAGATCGTGCACCGGCGACCACCCGAGATCCCGGCGCACGGCCTCGATCGACGGAACGCGGGTTTGGATGTCCTGATAGCCCGTGCCAAAATATTCCTGCGCCGGCACCGAGATGATCTTGGTCTGCTCCGCGTGCTCGCGGTATTCCGGGTATTCGCGGAACGCGGCGAGGATCAGTTGCGCGAGATCGGCGACGCTGACGTTGTTCGCGGGATTGCCGAGGTTGAATATCTTCCGCGAAGCCGCGCCGTTCTTGTTGTCGATGATGCGCAAAAGCGCGTCGATGCCATCGTCGATGTAGGTGAACGAGCGGCTCTGTTTTCCGCCATCCACCAGTTGGATCGGTTTTTTGAAAATGACGTTGGAAATGAACTGGGTGAACAAACGGGAACT
>JAYVMJ010000728.1:0-5173 GCA_043759025.1 Verrucomicrobiota bacterium
AAGACCCCGGATGGCGGAATCGCGGCCGAGGCCGGGACCGCTGACGCGAATCTGAACTTCCTTGAGACCGTGAGCCATGGCATTGCGTGCAGCGTCCTGAGCGACGACCTGGGCGGCATAGGCCGTGGATTTGCGGGAGCCGCGGAAGTTGCACTTACCAGCGCTAGACCAGGAAATGACGTTCCCCTTGGCGTCCGTGATCGAGACGATCGTGTTGTTAAAGGTCGCGGCGATATTCGCGACACCGGAGGTGATGTTCTTCGAGCCTTTCGCCTTACGAACTTTAACTGATGACAACTCCTCCTTAAGGAGATCTTCAGCGGTGGCGGCCTTGGCAACACCACCGACGAGTTCGACCGGAGCCGCGGGAGCAGCAGCATCGGCCTTGGGCGCCTTTTCCTTGGCGACCTTGGCTTCAGCTGCAGGAGCAGCGTCGGCAGGGGCGGCAACCTTCTTGGGTGCCTTTTCCTTCTTGGGAGCAGATTTCTCTTCGGACATGGAGATAAGATTTTAAGATTAGACTTCCTTCGCCTTCGTGACGCCAACGGTCTTGCGCGGGCCCTTGCGGGTACGGGCATTCGTGCTGGTGCGCTGACCGCGAACGGGCAGGCTGCGGCGGTGGCGGATGCCACGGTAGCAATTGATGGCCTGAAGGCGCTTCAAGTTGCCGGCGATATCACGGCGGAGATCACCCTCAACGACCCACTTGTTGTCGGTGATGATGTGGAGAATTTTGTTCAGCTGCTCTTCGGTGAGATCCGAGGCGCGCATGTTGGCATCAAGGCCGGCTTTGGCGATAATGAGGTCGGCCCGGGCAGGGCCAATGCCGTAGATGTACCGGAGGGAATATCCGATCTTCTTTTTGGCGGGAAGTTCAACGCCGAGGAGACGTGGCATGGGATGGTAGGTTAAGGTGGAAGTTTATGTTTGGAAAGTAAGGGAGAATCAATTCGAGGCAGACCGGGGAATCGTGAGAATTTCCGCAGCCGATTCAGTGGTGAGCACGGTATGCTCAAAGTGAGCGGATGGCGAACTGTCGGTCGTGACGATCGTCCAGCCATCAGAGAGGGTCCGGACTTGGTAGCGACCGAGATTCACCATCGGTTCGATGGCGAGCGTCATCCCGGGTTTGATTTTATCGCCGGAATTGCGTCGACCGAAGTTTGGAATCTGCGGTTCCTCATGCATCTCGCGGCCAACCCCGTGGCCGACCATTTCACGCACCACGCTGAATCCATGACCTTCAACAAAAGTCTGGATGGCGTGGGAGATATCGCCGATCCGGTTTCCTGTGACTGCCTGCTTAATGCCGATGGAAAGCGCTTCCTCGGTTATCTTAAGTAAGTCGGCAGTGCGTGGCGCGATAGCGCCCACTGGAACCGTCTGTGCGTTATCGCCGATGTATCCGTTGTACTCAACGACCACATCGAGGGAGATAATATCCCCATCACGTAGAATGCGTTTAAGCGAACCGATGCCATGCACCACTTCCTCGTTAACCGAGAGACAGGTGTAAGCGGGATAGCGGCGGGAGTGCAACTGGTAGCCGTAGCAGGCGCTGCGAGCGCCAAACGAGGCTATGAGTTCGCGGCCGATCTGATCCAAGTCGTATGTCGTAATACCGGGACGAACCTGTTCCTTCAGTCGCGCTAGTACGCTTGCGGCGATGGAACAGGATTCCCGCATCCGTTTAATGGCCTCCGAATTTTTAATCGGAATCATCAGGCGGCGGCGGGTATGGCTCCCATCAGGAGCCCTTGTGTGCGGTAGTGGGTGACGACATCTTCCTTGACCGAATTTTCGGGGGAAGGGAATGAAGCGAAACAGGCAGTGAGATTTTCACCGCGGGTTTCGAGCCATTCGTCGAACACCAACGCTTGGAGCAACGTAGCCGGGAATCCTTCGAGAAGGAATCCCGCATCGGGTTTGCGCGCCCAGAACCATTTGCGCAGAATGGCAATTGGGATCTGGTCGGCATTCTGCCGAATGGCAGAACGCGTGATTGCCGCCGCGGCCTGTTGGCCGAGTGGCGTGCGTCGCGAAATCTCCTGTTGCACGAGAAATGCAGGAGAGACGTGCTCACTATTCAAAGAACGACCTTGAAGAATCACATCCGCAAAATGCGGACCTGACGAACCAAGGAGAATGATTTTCATCTTCGCCGAGGCGAAGAGGGAAAAGGCGCTGGAGTGTTCAGCCCCTTTCACTGAAGTAAAGTATTAAAGAGCAAATCCCCACCCTAATCAGTGGAGATTCCGCCGGATCAGCCAGGCGGTAATGCCAACCAAGAGAATAACCACCATGACGGCGGTCAGTTGCATGACGGCCTTGTCGCTGGCCACGTCGCCAATGGCTACATTGGCAGAAGTACTGCGACCGCGGACGCGTCCTTTTTTCAAGAACCCATCGTAGTGCCTCTGCAGCAGGAAGGTTTCAACCTGCCGCATCGTATCGAGAATTACCCCGACCGTGATCAACATACCGGTGCCACCAAAGAAGTAAGCAACGCGAGGCGGAACCTGCAATTCGAAGAGCAAAATATCCGGGATGATGGCAATAACGGTCAGGAAAATCGCTCCCGCCAGAGTGAGCCGGGTCATGATAAAATCCAAGAACTTTGCCGTCGGTTCGCCGGGACGAACTCCGGGAATGTAACCACCATATTTCTTCAGGTCATCCGCAATCTGGATTGGTTTGAACATCACCGACACCCAGAAATAGCTGAAAAATAGAATCAACACGGTCATCGTAACATAGTAGATCGGGTGCCCACGCAGGAGATCATTCGCGAATTCACGCAAAAAGGTGATGTTAAACGCCGCCCCCGCAGTTGACATGATCTGTTGCGGGAAAAGCAAAATCGCGCTCGCGAAAATCACAGGCATAACCCCGGAATAATTTACCTTCAACGGGAGGAATGAGCTTTGGCCGCCATAAACCTTCTGGCCCACGACACGCTTCGCATATTGGACAGGAATTTTTCGCTGCCCTTGCGTTACCGCGATGATTCCCATCGTTACGATAATAAACAAGCTGAGCATCAACACACCTTGCGGCAGGCCAAGCTTGGCGACGCCAACCGGCGCGAAAAACAATTGGTAGGTCGAATAAGCCGCCCCGGGAACGTCGGAAAGAATACCAACTGTAATCAGGAGCGAAACACCATTGCCGATGCCGCGCTGGGTAATTTGTTCGCCCAGCCACATGAGAAGCATCGTCCCCGCAGTCATAAAGAGCGTTGATTGGATCAGGAACCAGAATTTCCCTACGATCACGATCTGACCGTACTGATTCACGTCAAAGCCTTGGAACAAGCGGCTGGGATTCTCCAAAGAGAGAATCAACATCACGCCCTGAACCAAACAGATCAACACGGTCGCGTAACGGGTGTATTGCGTAAGTTTCTGGCGACCGACATCGCCTTCCTGCTGCAAACGGCTCAGGGCCGGAACGACCGCGGTCATCAACTGGAAAATAATCGACGCACTGATGTAAGGCATGATGCCCAATGCACCGACGGATCCTTTCAACAGCGCGCCGCCCGTGAACATGTTATACAGACCGACAAGGCCACCGGTGCCGTTGGCGGTCTGGGTGGCGAAAAATTCCTGCAGTGGTTTCGGGTTAATTCCGGGAAGCGGAATATTCGCGCCCACGCGGGCGACGAACAGCAAACCAAGGGTGTAGAGAATCCTCGTGCGAAGCTCGGGGATTTTCAGGGAATTCGTGAAGGCAGAAAGCATTTTAGAGTGACGAGTACCTAGGTTGCGATGGAGAAGGCAGGTTTGTCCAACCGGCCTCCCCTATTCAAGCAGTGATCGCCTGGCCGCCCGCTTTCTCGAGCTTGGCCTTGGCTGATCCGGTGAATTTCTGGGCCGTAACCTTGAGCGAACGGGTGATTTCGCCGTCACCGAGAATCTTCAGTGTTTTAATGCCCGGACGAACCAAACCGGCCTTCGCCAGCACTTCCGCGTTCACTTCTGAAATAGCGGCGTCGAGTCTGGCGAGATCGCCAACATTCACGACAGCGTATTCGGTGCGAAATTCGTAGTTATTGAAACCGCGGTGCGGAAGCTTGCGGTAAAGGGGCATCTGGCCGCCTTCAAAGCCGGGACGAATCGAGCTGCCGGAACGGGCCGACTGGCCCTTGCCGCCGCGACCGGACGTTTTACCGTGACCGCCGCCTTCGCCGCAACCGACGCGCTTCTTGCGGTGAACAGCACCGGGAGTGTTAGTGAGATTATGGAGACGCATTTTTCTGATTCCTGATTTTGGCGCCGTTTCCCCAAAAAAGGGAAACGACTCGGAGTTTAATTATTAAGCGCGGAGGGCTTTGAAATCTTCTTCAAGGCGGAGCTTGCGCAGACCATCGAGCGTCGCATGCACGACGGCGATATGGTTCTTTGAACCCATCGACTTGGTGAGAACATTATGGACGCCGGCAGCTTCGAGAACCGCACGTACGCCGCCACCGGCGATGAGACCGGTACCAATCGAAGCCGGACGGAGAAACACCTTGCCGCCGTCGTATTCGCCGAGAACTTCGTGTGGAATGGTGCTGCCCTTGAGCTTTACGGAAACCATGTGCTTCTTGGCGGACTCGGTGGACTTTTTAATGGCGTCGGGAACTTCGTTGGCCTTGCCGTAGCCGATGCCAACGTTGCCCTTGCCGTCACCGACGACGGAGAGAGCGGAGAAACTAAAACGCCGGCCGCCCTTCACCACTTTGGCGCAGCGATTGATGAACACTACTTTCTCAAACATGCCGGGCTCACCCGAATCATTGTTATTCGAGCGAGGACCGGAAGACGAACGGGTGGAATTGTAATTCATGGGCGGAGATTAGAACTGAAGGCCGCCTTCGCGGGCAGCGTCGGCAAAGGTTTTCACCCGGCCATGGAAAAGGCGACCGTTGCGATCGAATACCACGGAAGTGATACCCGCCGCCTTGGCTTTCGTTGCAAACGCCGCGCCAAGCGATTTGGCACCGGAAACGTTGCCCTTGACGTTGGACTTGCGGGTCTCGGCATCGAGGGTCGAAAGAAACACGAGCGTCGCGCCGGCATCGTCGTTGATGGCCTGGGCATAAATATGCTTGCCGGAGAACTTGACGCTGAGGCGCGGGCGCACGGCGGTACCGGTCACCTTTTTGCGGATGCGCCATTTGCGTTTC
>JAYVMJ010000729.1:0-1574 GCA_043759025.1 Verrucomicrobiota bacterium
ATTTCCCCACCGTCCGGGCCACCGCCGGGTCCGAGATCGACCACCCAGTCGGCAAGTTTGATCACGTCCAGATTGTGCTCAATCACCAGCAGCGTGTTGCCGCTGTCGCGCAATTTGAAGAGCAGATCCATCAGTCGTTGAATATCCGTCCAGTGCAGCCCGGTGGTCGGCTCGTCCAAAATATAGAGCGTTGTCCCCTGCTCCCGTTTACTGAGTTCCAGGGAAAGTTTAATCCGCTGCGCCTCGCCGCCCGAAAGGGTCGTCGCGGATTGGCCGAGTTGCAAATACCCCAAACCGACCGCGTCGAGCGTGGACAGTTTTTCCATGATCCGCGGAATCACCCGGAAACGTTCCATCGCTTCCTTCACGGTCATGGCGAGGACTTCCGCAATGTTCAATCCGTGGAACCGCACCTCCAGCGTTTCGCGGTTAAAGCGCAGGCCGTTGCAACTGGGGCAAGGTGCATAGGCGTCGGCCATGAATTGCATGTCGAGCTTGATCTGTCCGTCGCCGAGGCAGCGCTCGCACCGTCCACCGCGCACATTGAAACTGAAACGGCTCGCCTTGTACCCGCGCACCTTGGCGAGTGGGAGCTGCGCAAAGAGCTCCCGCAAAAGATCGAGCAGCCCAACATACGTCGCCGGATTCGAGCGTGGGCTCCGGCCGATCGGCTCCTGGTCAACGCGCACCGCTTTTTCGAAATACTCCAAGCCGGTCAGGCCGCGATGACGTCCGGGCAATGCTTTGGCCCCGTTCAGTTTTCTTGCGGCGGACGCGGCGAGAACATCGTTCACGAGCGTGCTTTTGCCCGAGCCGGAAACTCCCGTCACACAGGTCAACAATCCCACCGGAAATCGCGCCTCAATATTTTTCAGGTTATGCTCCGTTGCTCCCTTCACCACCAGCCAGCGATCATCGGGCTTTTTCAATTTTGCTTCCCGCACCACGCCGAGTTTTCCGGCCAAATACGCCCCGGTCGGCGAAACTGAAACCGGCAACGCCAACGATTCAGCGGGCGTTCCCTGAAACAAAATCCGCCCTCCCTCCGTGCCGGCGCCCGGCCCGAGCTCAATCAGTTGATCCGCAATTCGCATCGTGTCCGCATCATGCTCGACGACGAGCACGGTGTTTCCGCGATCCCTCAATTCGCGCAGGCTCGCGAGCAGCCGCTGATTGTCGTGCGGATGCAAACCGATGCTTGGTTCATCCAACACGTAAATCACGCCGACGAGTCCCATGCCCAGTTGCGTCGCCAATCGCACGCGCTGCGCTTCGCCGCCGGACAACGTAGGATATTCGCGATCCAGCGTCAGGTATCCCAACCCCGTCTCGGTCAGAAAATGCAGGCGCTGCGAAATGCCGCTCACGACTTCCCCCACTGCATCCGTTGTCGGCAAAATCGATGGCAGGCCCTTCGTAAATCCCAGTGCCGTCCGGATATCCATCGCGTCGAAAACGCCAAAGCTCTTGCCGCCAACGAGCACCGCCGCACTGCGCGCATTCAGCCGCAAGCCGTGACACGCCGGACATTCCGCGCTCGACATGAACGTCGCGAGTCGCGCGCGATAACCGTC
>JAYVMJ010000730.1:0-2134 GCA_043759025.1 Verrucomicrobiota bacterium
CGATCCCTTGCGGATGAAATAGGCCCACTCTTTCGCATCCTTGCCCAGTGACAGCCGGGCCTTGTAGGGCCGTGCTTGTCCGCCGGGTGCCCACAGCACTAAAATCAATTTGCCGTCCACGGTGGCTGGCACCGCGAGAGGATGATACGCCGGCTGAATCGCGGAGTTGCCCAGTTCCAGCAGTTTTTTCTGAATGGCATCGGCCTGACCGGCGGTGATGCCCTGTGGAGGCAGGACTGGCTGACCGTCTTTTTCGGCCACGCCGATCACAAGATAACCGCCGCCCCAATTATGGAAATCATTCGCGAAGGCACACAGGCTGCGGACGACCGCCTCGGGATTCCATCCCTCCTTGAACTCCAAACGCTCCCACTCGACCACGCGGCCGGTAAAGAGCTCCTGGATATTGATCGGAAGGGACATGGTGGATCGGAGCCGATGCTGGGGTCAGATAAACGATTCCGAGATGATGATCTCAGGCAGGCGGGCGCTGGCGACCGGGACGGGTTCGGCAGGTTTGGCCAAAGGCGTTGGTTCGTGGTCAGGCGTGATGGGATATTTGCTGAGAATGGCCACGACCTTTTCGAGAAGAAGGGATGGGGCGACTGCCACCACCTTCACCGCCTTCTGGAGTTTGTTCAGGTCGCGGTGCAGTTGCTGAAATTTGCCGACGCGGATGGCGTGCTGGGCGGAGGCGATGAAGGAGCGCTCCTTCTCAGACGAAACTGGCATTTCATGAAGCGCGGCGAGCAGTTGCAGGGCTTTTTTCTCATTCGGACCGATCTTGGGATCAACCTTCTGGTCACGAGCCAAGTCGGCTTGCAGCATGTCATGGAACAGCCCGACGGCAGCCTGCACCTGATCGTGATGCCGGTCGTGCAGGGGGAATGATTTTTCTGCGGGCGCGGCGCGGAAGCGGCGGGCCGCTTCGACGAAGGTGAGTTCTTCGTGGGCCGCCGCGGTGCCGACATGGATGAAGGCATCGCGGCGATGGCTGCGGATGAAGGCGAGCGTGGAGAGCGCCAGTGTGGGCTGGGCGCGACCAGTGCGGGCGCGCTGCGGCAGATTTTTTATCTGCTTGAAGCGGTCGGGCTGCGCATTCTTGAAAGCGCGCAATTCCATGAGCAGGGCGAGGCGTTCGTCCACTTCCTCCTTCACGGTTTTTTCGAACAAGCCGAAGGTTTCGGGATTTTCTTCATCGGAATAAATCTGGCTGTCCTCACCCATGGCGACGTGGAAGGCGTGGAGCTTCATCTTGGCTTTCTTTTCCAGCTCGATATCGCCTTCGACCTGGGAGGTGGGGAAAAAGTTAAAGACGTGAATCTGAGTGTGGGGCGAGCCGATGCGGTTGACGCGCCCGATGCGCTGCATGAGGCGGGTGGAATTCCACGGGGTGTCGTAGTTCACGACGATGTTGGCGCGGTGAAGGTTGATGCCCTCGGCCAACACTTCGGTGGAGATGATGATGTCGTAGCGGTTCTCCTGCTCTTTCGTGGGGACGCGGGCGTCAAAGTTGGCCTTCACGATGGGGAGTGCCTCGGCGCGGTTGGCACTGGAGACGGCGAGCGTGCGGTCGAAACCGGCGTTGGCGAACGCGCGCAGGAGGTAGTCGGTGGTCTCGGCCGATTCGGAGAAGACGATGAGCTTGCGAGCGGGATTGAGCTTCTTGTCAAAGAGCTGGCGTTTGAGCCGGGAGATGAACTCGTCGAGCTTCGGGTCTTCAGTAATGTCGTCCCATTCCGACACGAGTTTCTCCAGAATCTGCGCATCGCGGCGCAGTCCCTCGACGAAGGCCGCATCAAAATCGGCGGGCTCGCAAATCTGGATCGAAGGGTCGGTCTCGGACGCCTCGGCGATGAGCAAAATCAATTCATCTTCCCGGTCGTCGGCCAGGTATTCCGACACGGGGAGATTGGGAGCGATGTAGATTTTCCCGCGATCAAACATGCCGACCATCTGGCGGGTGGCGTTGGCAAAGCGCCCGAGGGACTTGCGGAACGCGTAGAAACTGCTGTCGAGGCGTTTCACGAGCATCGTCTTCATGATGAAGGCGAGTTGGGCGGAAATGCGGTCGGCCTGCTGATACCGCGCTTTCTTTTCCGGCTTCAGGTAGGCAATGGCCCGATAGCGATTG
>JAYVMJ010000731.1:0-5747 GCA_043759025.1 Verrucomicrobiota bacterium
GTGCTGCAACGCATGAGCGAACTCCGGGTGCTCTATAATGACGTCACCAAGAGCTCCACGGACAAGGCGAACTACGATACGGAGTTCACCGCGCTGCAAGCCCAGCTCACCGCCAACGGTGGCGAAAAATTCAACGGTGTCGCGATGTTCGGTTCGTCCGCCCTCGGCAGCGTTGCCGTGACGGAAGACGGCACCACCACGGTTAGCATCGCCTCGCGCGATCTCACCAGCACCACCACGGGTGTCGGTGCGATCACGAGCTCCAGCGTCACTTCGCTGTCCTCAATTACGGTGGCGCAAATCTCCACCGCGATCGAGAACGTGGCCACCATGCGCGCCACCAACGGTTCGGAACAAAGCCGCCTCGGCTTCGCTTCTGAGTTGGTGACCACGAACAAGGCCAACCTCGAAGCCGCTAACAGCCGGATCATCGACGTCGACGTCGCCGCAGAATCGACGCAGCTCGCACGTTGGAACATCCTGGTGCAGGCTGGTACGTCGATGCTCGCGCAAGCCAATCAAAGCCCGCAGAGCGCTTTGAAGCTGCTCCAAGGTTAATCCAGTTTACTCTCGGTAGATCTTCCTTTCGGGGGCCGGTAACCTAAACCGGGCCGGCCCTCTGTTTTTCTTCTGCGACTGGTAGCTAAACCTGAACCTCTTTCACACTTTCTCACGCCTACAAGCGTGAACCAATTTGCGGCCCAAGCCGCAAACGGCGCGATCCGGAGCCGTTTTCACCGGATACGTGGCGACGACGGATGTCGCAAAATCAAGGATAGATACCATGTCAGTCGTGATTAATACCAACTACTCGGCGACGGTTGCCTCCAACAACCTCGCCAAATCAAATTCGATGCTGCAAAAGAGCCTTAACCGGCTCTCGAGCGGCTCGAAGATCGTCAATCCCTCCGATGATGCGGGCGGTCTGGCGGTTTCGATGAAATTGTCTGCTGCTGCCGTCCGTCAGGGCGCGGTTGCGACGAACATCGGAAACGCTGTTTCGCTCCTCCAGACTCAGGATGGTGCGCTGAAAGTGAGCGGAGAAGTGCTCCAACGTATCAGCGAACTGCGGGTGCTCTATAATGACGTCACCAAGAGTTCCACCGACAAGGCCAACTACGACACAGAGTTCACCGCGCTGCAGGCGCAGCTCACGGCCAACTCGAGTGAAAAATTCAACGGTGTCGCCATGTTCGGCTCTACCTCGGTCGGTAGCGTCGCTGTAACGGAAGACGGTGCCACGACGGTTGCCCTCGCAGCCCGCGATCTCACCAACACCAGCTCCGGTGTCGGTGCGATCACGAGTTCCAGCGTTACCTCACTGTCCTCAGTGAGCGTCGCGCAGATCTCCAGCGCGATCGAGAACGTGGCCACCATGCGCGCCACCAACGGTTCGGAACAGAGCCGCCTCGGCTTCGCTTCCGAGCTGGTGACCACGAACAAGGCCAACCTCGAAGCCGCTAACAGCCGCATCACCGACGTCGACGTCGCAGCAGAATCCACCCAGCTCGCTCGCTGGAACATTCTGGTGCAGGCCGGTACGTCGATGTTGGCGCAAGCCAATCAGAGCGCGCAGTCAGCGCTCAAACTGCTCCAGTAAGTAGTCTCCCTAGTGGTTGTTTTGATTCGCCAAGTTTGGGCCGCCGCAGGGCGGCCCGGACAAGGCGGGCCAAAGGGACCCCAAGCGGAGGCCCCAGTCTAAGACTGGTGCAGAAGAAAAAGCATCGGTTGCAAATAAAGTTGGAAAGGAGGCCCCGGTTTCACCACCGGGGCCTTCGCTATTTTCCGGGCGCGACGATCCGCTTTTTTGTTTCAGACTTCCCCGACAGGCCCCAACGTTTCCCGGTCGTGCACCCGCACTCTCCGTCATCCTCCGCCCCTTCCCCGTGAATCCCGCTCAGCTTCAGCGAAAAATTCAGGAGGGAATCGGCCTGCAACAAAAAGGACTCCTCGCCAAGGCCGGAACCGTTTTCGCGCAGATCCGAGCCTCTGATCCGAAAAATTTCGACGGGTGGCACCTCGGAGGAAACATGGCCCTGCTCCAAGGCCAGCCCGCCGCCGCCGCCGAGTTATATGCACGGGCGATCCGCATCAATCCCCGCTCGGCTACCGCCGCGACATGCCTGGGAGTTACCCGCATGGCCCTCGGCGATTTTCCCGGCGCCGAACGTCATTTGCGCGAGGCCCTGCGTCTGGAACCAAGAAATGCCGAGATCTGGAATCAACTGGCCACCCTATTGAGCACCAGCGGACGACCGGAAGAGGCAGTGAAATGTCACCGGCAAGCCGTTACACTTAACCCGAAGTCTGCTCCGGCCTGGCACGGTTATGCTTCGACCCTTTCAAATCTCAATCTGCCCGTCGAAGCGCTGGCATATGAAAAACGCGCGATTGCCGCTGACCCGGCGTATGCTGCGGCACGGCGTGGCTACGCTGTTGCGCTGCAAAAATGCCACCGCGTCCCCGAGGGGATCCGGGAATACGACGCATTGTTGGCGCAAAATCCCCGCCAGCTCGACGCGCAGAGCCATCGTTTATTCGCGCTCAACTATCTCGCCGGGCAAACCCCTGAGTCCCTTTACGCCGCTCACAAAGTTTACGGCGAATGGGTGGAGAAAGATGCGCCAAAGGTGACATTCACCAATTCTCCCGATCCAAATCGCAAACTTCGGGTCGCTTTCTTCTCGGCGGATTTTCGCGAACATTCGGTCGCCTACTTCATTGCGCCACTGATTCGATTGCTCGACCGAGACCAGTTCGAGATTCTGCTCTACAATTTCTGCAACAAACCCGATGCCATGACTGCCTATCTCCGCGGCATGGCCGGTGTCTGGCGTGATTTCCCGAGCAATGTTGAAAGCGTGATCGAGCCAATTGTCCGGGCGGATCAACCGGATATCGCCATTGATCTCGGAGGACACACCGGCGAAACCCTGCTCCCATTTTTCGCCCGGTGCATCGCCCCGGTCCAGATCAACTATCTCGGTTATCCAAATACGAGCGGCTTGAAAGCCATGAACTATCGCTTGGTCGACGGCACGACCGATCCGGCGGGAAAGGCCGACCAGCTTCACACTGAAACCCTCGTGCGCTTTTCCTCCTGCGCCTGGGTGTACGAGCCACCGGCCACCGCTCCTCTGCCGGCCCCTCCACCCTGCCTCAAAAATGGGCCCATCACCTTTGGATCGTTTAATAATTTTTCCAAGGTCACCGATGAAATGCTTACCATCTGGGGCCGCCTCTTAAATGAGGTACCCGGCTCACGACTCCTGCTGAAATCGATCGGCCTTTCCGACCCTGCCATTATTCCGCAGGTTCGGGAACGACTCCGAAAAAGCGGCTTATCTGATGACCGCGTTGCTCTGTTGGGGGCAAGGGGTACCACCGCCGAGCATCTAGCGGCCTATGCGCTCATCGATATCGCCCTCGATACCGCTCCGTACAATGGAACCACCACCACGTGTGAATCACTTTGGATGGGTGTTCCGGTGATAACCTCGATTGGCGACCGCCACGCGGCTCGGGTCAGCGCCAGCTTGTTACGAGCGGTGGGCCACCAGGAATGGATTGCTGGAAACTTCGACGAGTACGTCGGCATCGCAAAAACTCTTGCGCACGACCCCGCGCAGTTAAAAACCCTGCGGAGTAATCTGCGCGACGAACTCACGCGTTCACCTTTGATGGATCAATCTGGCAAAGCATCCGAATTTGGGGCCGCATTGCGCGATTGCTGGCAGAAGTGGTGTCAAACGAATCAATCCTAGTGATAGTTACAATAAACCGATTGAGGTAGGGCGCTTTATCCCTAAAGCGCCGTTCAGGGTTCGCGACGACGATAGCAGCGTGCGAATCTCCCCAGGGCGGCGGTTTAAGGATATACGCCCCACCTCCCTGCCTGCCGACCTCGGTCACTTCTTTGCGTAGGTCTCAATAGGGATTCGCCACCGCCCGAAATCCCCTATCCCGGGTGCCCGGCAATAATTTCCCGGCCTCGCACCCGAGGCTGCTCGACGAATTTCATATTCAGCCGGCATTCAAACAAAAATCATTTTTTATTATTACCAGATAGTTACTTACAGACATCATGATCGCTGTGGCCCGCTCATTGCTTTTTGAGGCCTTATGCCCTCCAACGCCACCGCCACCGCGGTAAAGTCAATTGCAACCGAAGCGCCAGCGACCCCGGCAATTGTCTCAAACTACTGGCATACCCTCGAATCTGTCTGGCATGAACACGATTGGAGCGATTTCAACGCCCTCACCGAGACCCTTCAACTTTGCTGGCGGGAAAATCGTCAGGTTTTTCTCTGCGGAAATGGCGGGAGCGCAGCCAACGCCATCCATCTCGCCAATGATCTCCTTTATGGCGTGGATAAAGTCGCCGGCCACGGGCTACGCGTCACCGCACTTCCCGCCAACGCCGCCGTCCTTACCTGTCTGGCCAATGATGTCTCCTACGAGGATGTATTTGCCCAGCAGTTGAGTGTGCTCGCGCAGCCTGGCGATGTGTTGATCGCATTTTCCGGCAGCGGCAACTCATCGAATATTGTCCGCGCTCTCTCCCGCGCGCGTGAACTACATATGACGACGTTCGCCATTCTCGGGTTCACCGGTGGACGCGCGTTGGAGCTCGCTGATCACCCGATCTATTTTCCCGTGCATGACATGCAGGTCGCGGAAGACATCCAAATGATGATCGGCCACATGGTCATGAAGCATCTTTCCCTCAGCGGAAGATAAACCGAAAGAGTAATGAGCGGACGCATTGCAGTTATCGGCAGCAATTCCTTTTCGGGCGCGAGCTTCGTCAGGTACTGCCTCACGCAGGGTTTGGAAGTGCTCGGGACGAGCCGCTCGGCCGAACCCGCCAGCTGCTTCCTTTCTTATCGCTGGCTCCCGCTCGAAAACCAAAAATCCTTTCGCTTCGTCCAAGCAGATCTAAACCACGATCTCGACCGGCTGATGGGGTCGCTCGACAGTTTTCGCCCGGACTGGGTGGTCAATTTTGCCGCACAGGGCATGGTCGCTCAAAGCTGGCTGCAACCCGCCCATTGGTACCAGACCAATGTGGTTGCCAATGTTCTCTTCCACGACCGGCTCCGAAAAGCGCCGTGGCTGAAAAAATACGTTCACGTCGGCACTCCGGAAGTTTATGGCAGCACCAGCGGCGTGATCGACGAGAGCGCTCCGTTCAATCCGAGCACGCCCTACGCCGCATCCCGGGCCGCGTGTGACCTCCACCTGCGTACTTTTTTCAACCAGTACCAATTTCCGGTCACGTGGACACGCGCCGCAAACGTTTACGGACCGGGCCAGCAGCTCTACCGGATCATTCCCCGCACCATTCTTTCCATCAAGCTAGGGCAAAAGCTTCAATTGCACGGCGGCGGGCATTCCGTGCGTTCGTTCATTCACATCGATGACGTCGCGGCCGCAACCCTGGCAATCGCGCAAAAAGCGCCGGCCGGGCAATGTTACCATCTCTCCACGCCTCGCTTCGTTTCCATTCGAGGACTCGTGGAAATGATCTGCCAAACGATGAACGCTGATTTTGAAAAAGTCGCCGAAGTCACCGACGATCGTCCCGGCAAGGACGCGGCCTATCAGTTGGACAGCACCCGCGCCCGCCGTGAATTGGCGTGGAGCGATACCGTTTCACTCGAAGCCGGCGTCCGCGAAACCATCAAATGGATCGACGAGCACTTCGACGAAATCCGCACCCAGCCTTTCGACTACATCCACAAGCC
>JAYVMJ010000732.1:0-3615 GCA_043759025.1 Verrucomicrobiota bacterium
CGTCCCGCCCGTGTTCGCCCGGGCCCACGGGCCAGAGGCCCGTGCCACTTCCCAACCAAGCCGAAGCAAGCTTCGAGGTATCGGACCCACAGGGAATGACTCAGGGTGTCCATTGCCGTGTTGCCAATTCCCTCCCGTCGTTTTTTCAAAAATAAAAAAGCCGGCGGAAAATTCCGCCGGCCTCGGGAATAATAGATCCAGGGAAAATTACGGCTGCTTCTCTGGAGCAGGAGCCGGCGCGAAAAGGTCAGTGCCTTTCGGAGCGCGATTACCGGGCAAATCTTCATGCGTCATGCCGATGGCCTTGATCATTCGAGGATCAAATACTTCCTCGGGGGCTGCGCCGTCGGACGTGACCGTCTTCGCGGTGATGAAGATCAAAAGATTGGTCGTTTCATCGTCCACGCTCTTCGAGGAGAAGAGTCGGCCGAGCAGCGGAATGTCGCCCAAAACCGGCACCTTGGTGCCGCCATGATTCGTGGAGGCGGAGATCAGGCCGCCAATACCCATCGTGTAACCATCTTTAAGGGAAACTTGGGTTTTGGCCTTGCGGGTGGCGATAATGGGAATGGTGGCGCCATTGAAGGTCGTATCGCCATTACGCTGGCTGACCTCGGGTTCGAGGGAGAGCTTGATGATACCTTGCGCGTTTACCTGCGGCGTAACCTTCAGGATGATACCGATCGGCTTGTAGGTGAAGCCGGACACCTCAAATGTACCGCGTTCGGTGTTGTAAGTGTAGCTCGGAATCGGAAATTCCTGACCGACATTTAAGACCGCCTCAGTGTTGTTGAGCGTCACCACCGTCGGATTGGAAACAATCTTGGTGTTATTCTGAGTTTTAAGTGCAGACACGATTACATTGAAGTCCGAAGCGGAGAATACGGCGGAAGCCAAACGCGACGTGCCATTGGTATTGGTCAGGTTCATCAGGTTGTTAACCGTATCGAATGCCGTCGCCGTGGCAGGTTTGGCGGCCACTCCGGGAACTCCGGCAACGCCGGGTCCACCCAACACTGGATCAACTGCTGGAGTTCCGGGAACATAGTTGGTCAGACCCGTCGAGCCTGTGACCGTCGTTGGTAAGCCCGTTACGGTGCCGGAAGGCAGGCTTACCGTTGACGTAGCAAATTGACCATTGGCTCCGGTAATCGGAGGATTCGTAACATATGTTACAACGTTTCCGGCAGTGGTTGTCCCGGTCTGGCCGCCATTTTTCGTCCAAGTCTGGGCGATTTTGCCGACGGAAAGAGTTTGTCCCTGAAGCGATGCCCAATTCACACCGATGTTACGGATGTCGCGATCGGTGACTTCGACGAACTTCGATTCGATCATCACTTGATCGGTAGCTTTATCAAGTTGCTCGATAATGCTGCGAATCCGGCCCATGCGGGAAGGACGTTCGGTTATGACCAGCGCGTTGCTCCGCGCGTCGATGACGATTTTTCCACCATTGGCCGCTTCCACCAAACCATCGATCGTCGGTTTGATATCCGACGCCTTGGCGTTGTTCAGAATGAATACTTCGGTCGCAACCGGTTCCTGTTGGAGCGTCTCGTTGCTGACGATCTTGATAATATTTCCATCCTCCACGTAAGTAAAATTTATCGGGGCGAGGATATTATGATAGATCTGACGCCACGTGACGTCGTGCATCTTGATCGTGGTCTTTCCTGTGACCGTATCCGGCACCACGAGATTGAGCTCAAACAGATCCGCGACGTTCCGCAGGATCGTCTTAATGTCCTCATCTGGGAAATCGACAGAGAGCGTGTCCTTGTCGCGGTTGGTCGCTAACGCGACGGGTTTGGCAGTCGGAACGGCAGCAGGTTCCGGAGCAGGAGCAGCCGCGGGCTGCGGCTGCGCAGCGGAGGCAGCGGAGGCTGCGTCAGTTTGCGCCGTCATCGGCAGGGTGAGTGCCGAGGTAAGAAGCGCGGTAAGGATGATGCGTGTGCTCATAGTTCGATCGTTATTTGATGGGCCGGGTAAATTCCTCGCGGTTCAGGCGAAGGGTAAAGCTTGTGCGTTCAATAGCGGCGATTTCTAAAGTGTATTCAGTTCCTTCAAAGGTAATTGTCAGGTACTCACCCGCTTTGACCCTCTTTTGACCGAACAACAGGGCGGAGACTCCATCCATGACGAAATATCCCGACGGTTTCAGGTTCGCCGCGATCCCCTGCAGAATATCCCGATCGCTCTTCGGCGCCACCACGACCGCCGCAGCCACCGGTGCACGGGGACCGGCAATCATATCGGCGAATTTCTCCGAGTGAAAAGGGTCGATCGCCGGGGGTGTAACTTCACGACTCGCCAGAAGTTTCTTCGCTTTGTCCAAAACCTCCTGCCGTTTGGCAGGCGTCAAAACGACATCACCTGCCGCCAAGAGACTGCCATGGACCAATACCAACGCCCATCCCGTTAAGATAATTCTGGTTCTCGAAGATTTCATGGCTGGCCGAGAAGTTCGAGGTTGAGCGTCAGGGTCATCATATTTTGGGAAGTCCCCTCCCCGCCCGCCAGTTTGGTGAACGTCGCGCTGCTAAAATGGCAAAAATGGGGTCCATTTTCCAGCCGGCTCAAAAAGAGCACGATTTGTTTGTAGGGACCTTGAATCGACACACTGAACGGCACCGGAATGTAGGCGGCCTTATTGGTTTTTGAAATCCCGTTCGGCCGCACGTCCACCAGCTTTACCTGGGTTTCAGTTTCCAGTTTATAGAAGTACTGGAGATTAATCCCCAGTTGCCCCGACTGCAGCAGTCGTCCTTCCATCTCCTTGGTCGCGGCCTGAATTTCCTTCACTTGCGCCGCCAGAGTCTTCGACGCGCTGACATTCGCGATGATCTTGGCGGCTTGGGCGGACTTGGCGTCGTAATCGGCCTGGTCCGCTTCGATGACGTCACTGCGAAAATAAAGCAGGGCGCCCAAAACGAGGCAGAGCAATCCGCAGGCAAACCCCACCGGCTGTTTCTTAAAGGAGGCGGTGATATCGGCGGCGGTCATTATTTTTTACCCTCCGGTTTTTCCTTCAGCGAAATTTCGAATGACAATAGGCCGGTCGTGCCGTCGGGTGCGATGCGTTCCGGGGTGATCGAGTTAAAAACTTTCTTCAACTGGGGATTGGCGCGCAACGTATCGACATACGCCGAAGCACTGCCACTGGCCTGGTCGCGAGTTCCCGCAACGAGACCGCGAAGCATATACGACCGGCTTTTGGTATCCGACAATCTCGCATCAATGGACTCGATGGATATTTCGGCGGGCAGCGAATTACCCAGCACCCCAACAAACTCCGTGATCGAAATCGGGGTGGAGACAAAATCCATTGCTACATCCAGCTTCTTTTCCTCATCGGTGAAAATCTGGTTCAGACGAAGCGCCTCTTTATTCTGCCGGGAATTGGTGTCGATCGTATGCTCGGCTTCGGCGATTTGCTGCTCAAGGGTCCGAATATGAAACTCGCGGTAGCCGAGCCACATTAAAAGCGCCAAGGTTGTCGCGATCGCCGCAGTATTAATAAAGAAAGTCGTGCGAATGACCTTCGTGTCGGGCAATCGCTCGACATTGCGGAAATCCGGATGCCAAAGCGGTTCGACGTCCGCCTGCTCGTCACTT
>JAYVMJ010000733.1:0-3295 GCA_043759025.1 Verrucomicrobiota bacterium
AATTCGCAGTTCGAATTCGATTTCAAATACGCCGACGCGCTGACGATGTGCGACCGCTATGTGTTTTTCCGGATGATGGCGAAGCACTACGCGGCCGAGGAAGGATTGCTGGCGACCTTCATGCCGAAGCCGTTCCCGGACAAAACCGGCAATGGTGCACACTTCAACATGTCGCTGAGCGATGCGAAAACGGGCGCGAACATCTTTGCATGTGATCCGAAGGACGATCCGCGCGGATTGGGCCTCACCCCGATCGCGTATTCATTCATCGCCGGAATTCTCCGTCACGGGCCGGCCATTTGCGCTGCCATGGCGCCGACGGTCAACAGTTACAAACGCCTCGTTCGTCGCGGGCTCATGTCGTATTACTCGTGGGCTCCTGTCTTCAATTCATTTGGCACGAACAACCGGACAAATTCGGTGCGCGTGCCAATGGGTGGCGGACGTTGTGAAAGCCGCAACGCCGATTCCGCCTGTAATCCCTACCTCGCCGCGACTCTCGCGCTCGCCGCTGGCCTTGAGGGCATCCGTGAAAAGCTCGACCCGGGTTCCCCTCAGGAAGACAATCTCTATGAGCTTTCCGAAATGGAGCTCAAGGCCCGCGGTATCAGTTATCTCCCGCGCAATCTGGAGGAGGCAGTCGAGGCGTTTGCCGCTGATCCTTTCGTCGAGCGGGTGCTCGGCGCGGAATTGAGGAAGGAGTTTATCACCTATAAAACCGAGGAATGGCGCACTTATCACCAGCAGGTGAGCCAGTGGGAAATCGACCATTACGCCCGGCTTTTTTGAACCAAAGGCAATGCATGCTTGGCAAATGTCGCCCGATGACTGAAGGCTCTGCTCTCCACGATATTCGTCCCCAACCGTCGCCTTTTGCCCATCATGTCCGCCGCTCGCCCCAGTCTTTCCCGTTTCAGTGTTTCCCTCCCTTCGGACCTGCTCGACGAACTCGACGATATGGTGGTGCGGCGAAAGTTCCCCAGTCGATCCCACGCGATTGCGGAAATGGCCCGCGAGCAGCTGCTGGAGCATGCCCAGGAGCTTGGGACCAAGAGCATGGCCGGCACGGTCAGTCTCGTTTATGATTATCGGAAGCGCAACCTGCAGCGCCGTCTCGCAGATATCCAGCACCAGCACTACCTGTTGGTCGTGGCCGCGATGAATGTCCATCTTGAGCACCATCACTACCTGGAAGTGCTGCTGGTGCAGGGGCCGGCGCGCGCCTTGCGTGATCTCGCCGACACTCTCGCCAGTTGCAAAGGCGTGAAGCATGCGCGGCTGCATCTGACGGCGAATCCGATGCCGCCGCTGTTGTGAACGGATAATGCCGCAATTGGCATGAACTTCGCTTGATCTTGACGTAATACGAAATAACAAAAACGTAACACCGATCCATGGACGTTATCATCAACAATTCACCGGCGGAAGCGCTGTTTACCAAGACCCTGACGCACGCCGGAATGTGGTCCGGCGTAATTTCACGGGGGAAAACGCTGCGGCTGACGGCCTTGGAAGCCGGGGCTAATGTCGGGCTGTTGCTTTATAACGCGGACGTACCCAGCGAGCGGTACAACCTGCCCGATACGCTCAAAGGCCAGCATATCTTTTATCTCCGGCACCCTTACTGCCTGCATTCCGACATGGGTCGGGTGCTCGCTTCGATCACCGCCGATACGGTGGGTTGGCACGACACGGTCTGCGGTGTGTCGGATGCGAAGCTGGTGGCGGCGAAATACGGCGGCGTGAACTACCAGACCGCGCGCAACGATTACCAACGCAATGGTCGTGACGCTTTTCTCATTGAGCTGACCAAGTGGGGCCTCGGCCAACGCGACCTCGTGCCGAACTTGAATCTTTTTAGCAAGGTCGTGTCGGACGACGCGGGCCGGTTGACTTTCGTGCCCGGTAACTCGAAGGCGGGCGATCACATCGAGCTTCGTTTTGAAATGGATACGCTGGTCGTGCTCAACACGTGTCAGCACCCGCTCGACCCCGATTTTAAATATCATCCGCGCGACGTGCGGCTGGAGGTTTTCCGGTCGCAGCCGGTGGCGGCAGACGATCCCTGTCGCCGGTCCCGGCCGGAAAACGAGCGCGCGTTTATGAACACGGAAAACTATTACCTCCTCCGGAGGTAGGGCGGATTATCCCTGATCCGCCGCGAATAACTCTATGTCATCACTCTCCTGCCTCAGCACGGCGCATTAGGGATAATCCGCCCTACCTTTTATGACCGCCAGCACGCTTAGTCTCTCGGATGCCATTTACCGCCACGTCATCCCCGCCGGCGATCCATGGACGCACGAGATCAAGCGCGGACAGATTCTGCGCATTGTCGATCTTGAAGGCAACCAGGCGGCCGACACCCTTTTCTACGACGCACACGATTCGTCCAACCGCTATAGCGCGTCCGATACGATCCAGCGACAAGCCGCGCTCTACCTGAGCACCGGCACGCGCCTGATTTCCACGATGGGCGATGAGCTGCTCACGATCGTCGCGGATACCTGCGGGCGTCACGATACCCTGGGCGGCGCCTGTTCCCGCGAGAGCAACACCATGCGCTACTCGCTCGACAAGGAATATATGCATGCCTGCCGCGACAGTTTTATCTGCGGCGTCCACGGCTGGCGGCCCGATCTGGGTAAGCGCGACATCACCTGTAACATTAATTTCTTCATGAACGTGCCGGTGACGCCCGATGGCCGGTTGACTTTTGCCGACGGTGTTTCCGCTCCGGGCTACTACGTGGAGTTGCGGGCCGAACGCGACGTCGTGTGCGTCCTCTCCAATTGCCCGCAACTCAACAATCCGTGCAATGCCTATAATCCCACGCCGATCGAAGTCTTAATCTGGAATTCCTGAGTGTTTATCACGAAGGGTCCGAAGAATACGAAGTTTCAGGTATTTGATTTTTCTCCTCTCTCTTTCCGAACCTTCGTTCCCTTCGCCTCCTTCGCGAGAACCATTCCGATTCTTTCTAAAATGCCGACTACCAACTTCTGCCATAGTCTTTCCGCTATCACCTCAATCGAGGTTATAATTAAAAATCCATGAAGTCGTCTCGCGAAGGAGGCGAAGGTAACGAAGAAATAACATGAACCAGGAAATCATCGGGAAGGCGGTATTAGACTCAGCATTCAAAGCCCACACTAAGCTTGGGCCGGGACTTCTTGAATCAGTTTACGAAGCAGCAATGACCAAAGAACTTCGCAAGCTGGGGCATCTCGTGGAGCGACAAAAGCTCATCCCTGTTTTCTATGACGGTGAATTACTGGAAGATGTAGGATTTCGC
>JAYVMJ010000734.1:0-3006 GCA_043759025.1 Verrucomicrobiota bacterium
AGCATCAAATTGAAGCTGCTCGCCGGCTGGACGAAGCGCCGCCGCGAGATCGCTGCGAAATATCGCGCCGGGATCAGGCGGCCGGATGTTCAGCTGCCCGTCGTCGCGTCTCACCGCGAGAGCGTGTGGCATCAATTCACCCTGCTTCATCCGCAACGTGATGCGTTGCGGACACCTCTCGAAAAGGCCGGCGTTGGCACCGACATTATCTATCCCGGCCCCATGCATTTGCAGCCGTGTTATGCGTCGCTGGGTTACAAGGCCGGCAGCGTTCCGGTTGCGGAAAAAACCAGTGAAACCTGCATCAGTCTGCCGATCTTCCCTGAGCTCACAGACGAACAGGTCGCGCATGTCATCGCGGCGATCGATTCTTTCGTGGGATGAGCCAGGTTCAATGGCAGCTTGCACAGGTCAACATCGGGCGTATTCGCGCTCCGATGAATGATCCCGTCATGGAGGAATTTGCCGGTGCCCTCGCGGAGATTAACGCGCTCGCTGAACAAAGCGCCGGATTTGTCGGGAGATTAAAAGGTGACAACGGGGATGCCACGGAAATTCAGGCATTTTCCGATCCACTGATTCTGGTGAACATGTTCGTTTGGACGGACGTGCGGTCATTGCGTGATTATGTTTATCGGACGATGCATGGTCGTTTCTTCGCGCGACGCCAGGCTTGGTTTGAAAAGTACGAGGGCGCACATCTGGCGCTTTGGTGGATTGCTGCCGGTCAATTTCCGACGACGGCGGAAGCGAAGGCACGTCTCGCAACGATTACCGCTCGCGGTTCGTCCGCGCATGCTTTCACTTTCCGGGAGACATTCCCACCGCCCGAAACTTCAACCTCACTATGATCAACGGCACCCGACTAAAAGTATGTGGCATCACTTCGCTGGTGGATGCGGACGCGGCCGATGCGGTCGGGGCGGATTATCTTGGATTCATTTTTCATCCCAAGTCGCCGCGTCGGGTTTCGTGTCCGCAATACAAGGCAATGCAGGAGCGATTGCCGCCGCGGAAGCGGGTGGCGGTATCAGTTGAACCGACGGCGGCGGAACTCGGAAAGCAGGTCGAACACGATTTCGATTTTTTTCAGATCCATTTCAACCCGCGGACTCCACTTGACGTGGTGGAGTCATGGGCAAAAACGGTTGATCCATCCCGCTTGTGGCTGGCGCCGCGTTTGCCGGACGGCGTGGATCTTTATCCCGAGTTGTTGCCGTTGGCGGAAACATTCCTGCTCGATACTTTTCATCCCGAAAAAATGGGCGGAACGGGCGTCACGGGTGATTGGGCAAAATTCAAACGTTATCGTGAATCTCATCCCGGTAAACGCTGGATCCTTTCTGGTGGTTTGAATCCGGAAAATATTGCCGAGGCCGTGACGTCCACGGGGGCCAAGTGCATCGACGTGAACAGTGGCGTCGAGCAAGCACCGGGCATTAAGAGCCCGTCCAAGCTCAAGGCTTTCGTACTCGCGCTGCACAACGCGACGAAGCAGGACAATCCGTCTTATCGCGGCTGATGCAGCGGCTACGTGACACATGGTTTGCCTGGGTTGGAGGCCAACGCGTGGTTCGCTTACGAGCATAAAAAAACTCCCCGACCTGCGCCGGGGAGTCTGCTTTCATTGGGGCGTTCCCATCTAGCATCGCCTCAAAATTCGAAGGTCGAGGTCAGAAGAAATTGTCGTGGATTGATGATGCGAAACGCTGAGGGCGTGCCGTCGGGGTTAATGGCGACGGTCCGCAATCCTCCATTCTGGAAGGCGTCGTTCACATTGAGTTGGAAATTCGCCCGGATCTTGTTGCGGAAGAGTTTCACTTTGTAGGAGACCCAGAAATCGAAGGTGTACCGCGCTGGATCGTAGGCGGGTTTGTTCACGTCGAGTGAGCGAACGATTCCGTCGGGGTCGGGTGCAGCGCCCATATAACCGATGACGCTTTTGTCATCCCAGCGCCCCGAACCGCCGACCGAGAAGTTGTTGAGCCGGCCTTCCGTGAAACGGTAGGTGCTCAGCAATCGCGCGGTGTATTGCTTGATTTGGGGATTCGATTTTCCGAGGAGGGCTTGATCGATTTTTATCACTGGAGCCACCGCGCTGTCGTAGAACGCCTTCGCGGATTGCGTGCTGAGCGCAGTGCTCGTCCACCACAAGTTTCCCTGGTCATCCTTGACGCTGAGCCAGTAGGGCATGCGCTGGGCGATGTAGTCCTCGAGACCATTCTCGATCGTCTGGTTGATCGCCTCGGTCTTGGCCCCGGCGAATTTGATGTTCCAGTTGTAGTTTGGATTGTAGGAGAGCTCGAGTTCATCCCCTTTTGCAGCAGTGTCCGAGGTGCCGCGAATCGCCGCGCCGGCGGTATTCGCCGCGATGGCGCTCTGAAATCCGCCGGAATATTGGGTGATTTTCGCCGCTTCGGTGTTGAGTTGGACCTGGGAAGCTCCCGGTCCGAGCCGCTGCCGGGCGACCGTCTGGGCGAAATTATACAAACTGAACGTATCGGCGCTGGTGCTCGGAAGAAGAATGCCGGCGTCGATGCGCGCGACCCGCGTTCCGATCGTGGTGTTGGAAGTGCGGTCGTTGCTCACATCGGTTTTGTACGACTTCACGGAAAGGACGAGTTTGTCCTTCAGGAGATTCACGAAGAAGCCAATATCCCGGCTGTGACCGTACGTGTTGGGCAGTACATTGCCGAGCAGGTCGACCGCCAGCGGCTGCGGCAGGAATGAACTGGCGCGACTGTAGGTGAGGCCGACGGCATCCGTGTGCAGCGGATAGGCGACAAAACTAATCATATTCGTCGGGCCGCTGGCGTTGTTCCATGTGCCCCAATTTTTCAATGCGTCGTAAGTGTAGTAGCCGCTGTTGCCGTCAATGAGCGCACCGGTGGCGGAGTTCCGCGTGCGATACTTGTCCTTTCTCAAACCGCCGGTGACGACTAGGTAGTCTTTGAGCAGATGCCCCTGATACGTGAGCGAACGTGTGTGGGTTTCCTGCTGGGTCTG
>JAYVMJ010000735.1:0-3095 GCA_043759025.1 Verrucomicrobiota bacterium
CCCATGGAAGATTATAGCAAGATTGTCGGGCGCTGACGAGCCTGCCGCTAAAAACAAACCAGGCCGCAAACATCCCTCCGCCTCGATCTGCGAGCGCCGGATTCTCAAGGTCGTCAATCCACTCTCTTCGAGCGAGCAAGCCCCGCCACGCAGCCCGGAACAAGCTTGTCGGGGCAGCTGGTGAGCCCCGTTTTGGGCCAAAAGCATTTCGGGTCCGGCGCTCACGCGGCGAGCGATGCGAACCCCGGCTTTCGCTCCCTCGTGCCAAGCAATGACCCCCACGATCATCCTTTCCCCGCTCTGCGGGTTCAGGCATTTTTATCAAACTCGGATACCGGACATCGATGCCAATTTTGCGCGGGAAACGATTCGATGAAAGCCCTGCTTTTGAGCAAAGCGTTGATGTCATATTGATACAAAATCGCGCTTTATTAATAATAAATTAAGGAATTGGTCCGGCGTGTGCTTGTTGGTCGCAGAATACATGCCCGATTCACGCTCACTCCACCTCAAGTCAGCCAGGTACTCGCCCGATTTTGTCGAGCTCCCACGGTTGTCCTGCTGGAACCGCAAAGGGTGGTCGCCGGATTGGAGGGAAACTCGTGCGACAAGGAACTCCTGCCTGCGACGGCGATAATTTCTGATCAATCCCGACTGATCAAATCAAACAACTCAAACCACAACGCTATCAAATTAAAGGAACACCCGATGAAAAAATTTACGCTCACTAACTTTGTCACTCAGATGCGTGACCCTCAGAAGCGAAAATATTTTTATGCGCTTTTCGGGGGCAAACTCATCGGGGTGGGCATGTGCTTCCTGATCATTTTTGCGGTCTCACTCTATTTTGGCCGCCCCAGCAATGCTCACGCGCAGACGGCCCCGGCAGCAGCGCAGACAACGCCGAAGACTGATGCAATGCCGCCAGCGGCAGCCACCGCTCCGGTCGTCCCGGCGGCAGCCGCCGATGTACCGCCACCGCCACCACCGCCGTACGTCAACCCAATCAATACGATGTGGGTGCTGGTCACCGCGTTTCTGGTGTTTTTCATGCAGGCGGGCTTTATGTTCCTTGAGGCGGGCTTCGCGCGTGAACGGGAAACCGTCAATGTGTTGCTGGAAGGGATTGTGGACACTTGTCTCTGCGGAATTCTTTTCTACGCTTGGGGCTTCGCTTGGATGTTCGGTCACGGCAACGGGTACATCGGCTGGGGCGACGGGGCCGGACACTCATGGTATTTTCTGCAGAACCTTCCCGATACCTATGAATCAACCGGGATCGCAACGTTGGCCTTCTTCCTCTTCCAATTTGCCTTTGCCGACACGTGTTCGACCATTACTTCGGGCGCCATGCTCGGCCGCACTGGGTTCTGGGGCGACCTTTGGTACAGCATCGGGGTAAGCGGTTTTCTTTATCCCATCTTTGGCCATTGGGCTTGGGGCCCGGACGGCTGGCTCAATGCCATCCCGTTTTGGAAAGCGGCTCCGTTCCATGATTTCGCTGGCTCGACCGTGGTGCACACCATCGGCGGCATGATTGCCCTGGCGGGCGCCATCGTCCTCGGGCCCCGCTTGGGCCGCAAATTCAAGCGCGACGGCGGCGGGCCGATGCCTTATCATAACATGACAATTGCTTCGGTGGGTGCGGTTATTCTGTGGTTCGGTTGGTATGGTTTCAATCCAGGCAGCACGCTCTCCGCCATGGATACAGCCGGCATCGCCCGCGTGGCGGCCAACACCACGCTCGCGGCTTGTTCCGGCGGATTGGCTGCGCTCTTCTTCGTGTATCCGCGTTTCAAGAAGTGGGACTGCGGAGCGACGGTCAACGGATTGCTCGCCGGCTTGGTGGCCATCACTTGCCCCTGTTACTGGGTGTCTCCCCTTGGTGCCATTCTCCTCGGTGCCGTAGCGGGTGTGCTCGTCATTTTGGCTACCGACCTCTTGGAATGGCTGCGCATTGATGATCCTTGCGGCGCGTGGCCCGTCCACGGTGTCTGCGGTATCTGGGGCACCTTGAGCTTGGGCCTCTTTGCCACCGGTCAGTTCGGCGCACCCACCCCGATTGGGGCGGACAATTCAGCTGGAGCGGTCGTCAAGGGCCTCTTCTACGGCGGCGGAACCGACCAGCTCGTCGCCCAGATTATCGGCAATGCGGCCATCGGCATCGGGGTGTTTGTTGTTGCCATGATCCTGATGTACGCGGTCAAAGCGACCGGTACCCTGCGCGTCTCGGCGGAAATCGAACAGGAAGGCCTCGATATTCATGAACATGGAGGCACCGCTTATCCCGACACCAAAACAGCCTTCCACTAAACGATCCTTGGGCGTCGCCCCTGCACCAGCATTGCGGGGCGGCACCATGCCTTGATCACATTATTTTAAAGTAAATTCTCATGAAACTCATCATTGCCATCATCAAACCCTTCAAGCTCGACGAAGTGAAGGAAGCCCTCACGGCGATCGATATCGAGGGTCTGACGGTCACCGAAGTGAAGGGGTTTGGCCGCCAGAAAGGCCACACCGAAATCTATCGCGGAAGTGAATACACCGTGGACTTTTTGCCCAAAGTGAAACTCGAAATAGCCGTCGCGGACGGAATCGTTGACAAGGTGGTCAGCACCATCACCAAGGCCGCCAAGACCGGCAAGATTGGCGACGGGAAAGTCTTCATTCTCCCTCTCGACGACGCGCTGCGTATCCGCACGGACGAGCATGGTGACGCCGCAATCTGATCGTCATCCGTCAACTAATTTAGAGTCACCGGCTAGAATGGTTCTATTATCGTAGATGTGCAACCACCGGCTCCTCGTGAATGGGAGAGCCGGTCACATCCCCAAATGTTTCCCTGAAGTGAAGTCGTTTGGCCTGCAGTCTTGGTAGCTTCCGCTGATGAATGATGCATCCAACCAGCTCAAGACCGTAACCGGACTAAAAGTCCGCACGGCAAAAAAATCCAGGTACCAAATCTACCTGGGAGCGAGGACCGGAGCATTCACCCCTAGCAGCCTGTCGGACTTTGCCGACTGAAGGCGTCTACAGATAAATATTCGCCTTCGAATAAATTTTTTCGGGCAAATACGTGGTGCCAGATAGCC
>JAYVMJ010000736.1:0-4413 GCA_043759025.1 Verrucomicrobiota bacterium
GCCCTGGCGCTCGCGCCGCCGCCGATGCCGGCAGCTCCGTCTGCCCCTCGCGCGGCGATCGCGCGATTCAAGGACGAAATCGCCCAACTCGCCGCCGTCAGTAACAACCCAGCCTGATCATGCGTGACACCTTCATTCCCGCCGCCGGCCAGCCACCCTCGTGGCGCGACCGTTTGATTTTGAAATTCCGCCGCCGCGGCTGGCGTGGCTTCATCCGACTTTACACCTGGCTGAAACCGATCACCGCGCGACGCCAGCTTCGTACCGTCAGTCGCTACGGCACCCAGTTTTTTCTCACGCCGTGGGATAGCGTGGACCATCATGTGATCACGGAAGGCTTCTACGAATCGGAAGTGCTCGAGGCCTTGCGCCCAGCGTTGGGTCAGCCCGGCGCCGTGCTTTGGGTGGTGGGCGCAAATTTCGGTTTGCATGCCGTCACCGCGAAATACCTTCATCCCACGGCGACCGTAGTGGCATTCGAACCTTCGCCCGCAATGGGCGCGCGGCTGATCGAACATTGCGAATTGAACAACGTTACCGTTGAGCTCCATTCCTACGCCCTGAGCGACGCCAATGGCGCGCTACCGTTTTTCGCCAATGCCGGAGGCAATCCCGGCATGTCCACGCTGCATCCGGTCAAGGCCTTCGAGTATCACCACAAGTTCGTCGTCGCCACCCTCTCCGCGGCCGACGTGATCGCGCGCGGACTTGCGCCGGCACCGACCGCACTGCTCGTCGACGCCGAGGGCGCGGAGACGGAAGTGCTGCGTGGTTTCGGTTCCCACCTCGCCGCCCCCACTCTGCGAACAGTCGTGTTCGAAGCGGACAACGATTTTCTCCAAACCGGCGCAAGCGACGAACTGCACGCATTGGTCACCCGCGCCGGCTTCTCACTTCGTCAACTCGGACGAAATGAAAACACCGCCCACACGCTTTCGAATTTCGTGGGTTCGCGTCCCTAAATTTGTCGCGCCTTCCTTTCCAGGAATTTTTCGGCCTTCTGCCAGTGAAAATACGCCACCCAACCTGCGCCCGTTCAGCGTCCCGCCCATGAGTCTCACCGGCCGGGTAATTTATCAACTCTGGCACCGGCCGATCGGACGGATTCGTGCTTCCCTGACCAACGGGGGTCCATGGCAGGAATACCGCACCGAGCGCGGTCGCCTGAAGATGGAAATTGCAGCGGTCAATTTGCCGATCCTGCCCGGCGCGCCCGGCCCGGCGCTGGAACTTCACATGCTGACGGGCCGGCGTTTCTGGTCCCAGACCGCATTTTGTCTCTGGACGTTGGGCCGGCAGACGGCTCGTACGCTGGCACCGTTGATTTACGATGACGGTTCGCTGACGGATGAATTTCGCGCGCCCCTCGCGCGCCTATTTCCCGCCGCGCGCTTCGTCTCACACCGCGAGACCGTCGGCCGCCTGGACGAATTCCTGCCTTCCGTTCGATTCCCGGCACTGCGCGAGCGCTGGATCAACTATCCGAATATCCGCAAACTCACCGACCCGCACTTCGGAGCGACCGGCTGGAAACTTGTCCTCGACTCCGATCTGCTGTTTTTTCGCCGCCCTGATTTCTTGCTCGACTGGCTGGACGCGCCGGATCGCCCCTTGCACGCGGTGGATTGCGAAACCTCCTACGGATACTCGCGCTCCTTGATGAACGGGCTGGCCGGGGCTCCCGTCGCGGATCTCGTCAACGTCGGCCTCACCGGTCTGAACAGCAGCGACCTGGATTGGGAACGACTGGAATACTGGTGCGCTACACTCATCGCGCGCGAACGCACGAACTATTACCTCGAGCAGGCGCTCATTGCCATGCAGGTCGCGGGACAAGATTGCCGCGTTGCCCCGTCAGACGACTACGTGACGCTGCCTTCGGAAGCCGAGGCCCGCGAGTGCCGAGCGGTCATGCACCATTATGTGGCGGGGTCGAAGCGCTGGTATTTCCAAAACAACTGGCGCCACTTCCTCGCTCCCGAAAAATGAAATGTCCATAAGCCTGAAACGCACCGTCAAACGCTGGCTCTACGGCTCATGCCCGGGGTTCAAAGGAGCGTTCCCCTATTTCGGGACGACCATGTACTTTCCGCCCGATTGCCTCCTTTTCGAAATCGCCGCGAGCGAAGGTATCTTTGAACACGAAAACCTTCGGCTTCTCCAGGCCGCCTTGCGACCAAACACCTGGGCTTTCGACATCGGCGCAAATATCGGTCTCATGTCGGCCCCCCCGCTGCTTCATTCCGAGCCGACGCTTCGGGTCGTCTCCATCGAGGCTTCTCCCCGCACCGCCGCCCATCTTGCACGGACCATCACCCGCAGCCCCTACCGCGACCGTTGGCAACTCGCAGCCAAAGCGCTCGGCGCAACCGAAGGCGAAGCGGAATTCTTCGCTGCCACCACCCTCGATGCACTCTGGGAAGCCAATGGGCAACCGGACGTCAGCGTGGTGAAAATCGACGTGGAAGGCGCCGAAGCCGCGGTTCTAAGCGGCGGATCCGCCTGCCTGCTCGCCACGCGCCCCATCGTCCTACTCGAGTGGAACCGACAGAACCCTGCTGCTCACGGGTATCCGCTGGAGAGTCTCTTCACGCACGCCTCGCACTTAAAACGCGACATCCTCAACGTTCCCGGACTCGCCCCTGTCACCTCTCAGGCGAGCCTCCGCTTCCAAACCGGCCGCAGTGAAACCTTTCTCCTGGTCCCACGCAATTGACCGAGCCATTTCAGCAAAACCTTCCCTCGCTCGCCGAGTACCGGCGCGAGCTGATCGCCGAGGGTGCGCCCGCGACGCTGCCCCATGTCCCGTTTTCTCCCGCAGGATTGCTCGCCCAGCTTCCTCCCGCTCCCGACGGCCGCACGGGTTGGCCATGGACCAGCGAGACGCCTCCTTTCGCCACCGCCGGACACGGCGCCAGCGTGGAGTGGCCGCTCTTCACAATCGTCACTCCATCTTTCCGGCAGGCCGACTTTCTTGAGGAAACCATTCGCTCCGTTCTCCTCCAAAACTACCCGCGACTGGAATTTATCGTGATGGATGGCGACTCACCCGACGCTTCGCCGGCGGTCATTGAAAAGTACCGGCCGTGGCTCAGCTATGCACGCGTGGCGCGCGATCGCGGTCAGTCGAACGCAATCAACCTTGGCTTCAGCCTTGCCGCCGATGCCGGCTTGCGCGGATGGATCAACAGCGATGATTTTTATCTGCCGGGAACGTTGCGTCGCGTGGCCGAAGCGTCGAGGCGCGGGGGTGATTTTTTCTACGGCGACGGCCTCGAGCTCATTCAATCGACCGGTCAGACCATCCACCTCTTTTCCAATCTCGCCAGCGGTCGATACGTGAAGTTCGGCGGTTTGGTGCCCCAGGTAAGTACATTCTGGCTCGCCGAACGACATCAACCCCTGTGGGAGGAGCAGCATTGCGCGCTCGACTATGAATTGTGGATCCGGCTTTTGCCGGGTCTGGGCCTGCGCCATCTCGGACGGCCACTCGCCGTCGCGCGTCGGCACGCTGCCGCCAAGACCTACGATCCGGCCATGAAGCATTGCTGGGATGAGGACGCCCGACGCAATGGCCTCGCGCATCCCCGGCTATACGTCCCCAATTTCCAGGCCGGGCTTCTGGCCCGGGAATACCGCATCGTGCAGCGACTCTGGCGCGTCCGTCACGGGCTCAGCCTGGCCAAACGCCTTGAGTCTGTTCGTCGCGAGTGCCGGTGGGACAATGCACCGACGATCCACGCATGACACAACCACTGCCTCCATTTATTGCGATCGCCGTGGCCGGCTTCGGCCCCCGCAACCTTGCGGCCGTTGGCGATGAGTGGCGATATAATGCGAACCAGCCGTGACCCCGTCGGTCAGCATCATTGTTCCCTGTCACAACGCCGAGCGCTGGCTGGCGGAGACATTGGAGTCTGCGCTGGCCCAGAGCTGGACGAACAAGGAAATTATTCTCGTGGATGACGGATCACAGGACGGCAGCCTCGCGGTGGCGGAGGAATATCGGGGCCGCGGGGTGCGGATCATCTCGCAGTCAAACGAGGGAGCCGCCGCCGCACGCAATCACGGCCTGCGCGTCGCGACGGGCGAGTTCATTCAGTTCCTCGACGCGGACGATCTGCTCGCTCCCGACAAGATTTCCAACCAACTTGCGCGTATCCGCTCGATGGACTCCGGCACCCTTGCCTCCGGCGCTTGGGCGCGCTTTGACCGGGATCCGTTTGAGGCGGTCTTTTCCAGCGAAGCCAACCACCGGAACCTCAGCGGCGTCGAGTACCTCCAAATCACCTTCGAGGAGAGGACGATGATGCACCCGGCGGCATGGCTCGCCCCCCGCGCCTTGCTCGACCGCGCCGGACCGTGGGACGAATCCCTTTCGTTGAATGATGACGGGGAATACTTCGCCCGCGT
>JAYVMJ010000737.1:0-6578 GCA_043759025.1 Verrucomicrobiota bacterium
GATTTTCGTGCGGTTCGTGTTTCGTGGGCAAGTCTTCTGCATGGCTTTTGGCTTAGCTTAACTGGAGCTGCAGCGACCCTGCGGCCGTCTTTTCCCGGCGGGCGAGGTCGCCCCGCCCTCCAGGCCCGACGATCAGATCGTGTCCGCCAATTGCCCCACTTCATTCGAAAAAGCGCGGTTCAATCGAACCACGGATGACACCGATCGAACGGATACCGAAGTTTGTATGAGAAGTGTCTCGATAAGCTCGTTCACCTGCGACGTGAATCCGAGGAATCGCTCAAGCAATTGATCATCCGTGCCCATCCGTGAAATCCGTGGTTTCATCTGCGGATTCAGCTTCATCGCGTCAATTCTTCCAGCTCCGCCAGGTAAACCATCGCCGCGCTTCGACTGGGCCCGCACATTTCCTCGGTAGGGCGGAGATTTTTGCAAACGTCGGGCCGCTCGGGTAGGCCAAACAGCGCACACCGGAAATCCACCAGCAGCTGGACGCAGCGCACCCCCGCCGGCTTTCCCTCCGGCATGCCGGGAATCGGCGACGAAATACTGGGCGCGATACAACACGCGCCGCACTGCGGACGACAGTTCATCTCACCAACCAACATTCTTCCGCGGTTACAGACAATGCATTCTTACGCGCTGACACATTGTTTGGACGTATTCACGGAAGGCACCGGATCAGCTCTGCTGTGAGCCGCGAAACCGGATCAGTCCGCTCCACTTTCAATGGTATTTTCCGGGTGCGGTCAAACTACACCGTAGCGCATCCCTGCAGAGCATGCATATCAGCTAACTTCCGTTGGCTCTAATAAACCGGACCTAGGTGCGTAGTAGGATAAGACGCAATTTTGCCTCCACCTTTCCACAGTAAAGATCCTCGGGGCAAGCCCCGAGGCATTTGACAAGACCACCACCCACTCATCCGGCACTTATGCAATCCACACTCAAACCCGATCACCCAACCAAGCCGAAGCAAGCTTCGGGGTATCGGATCCAATGGGAATGAATCCAAACTGCGGATGGCTACGCTGAATTTCCGGCTTTGCCGTTTCTCGTGGGCGCTCTCCGCTCTATTGGGCATGGCAAGCCGCCTGGCCGGTTCGGGTGCCGATGCAACGGGACTTTCCGCCGCTCATCCGGACCTCACCCCACCGGCGTCTTACGAAGGAGCGGCCGCGCGTAATTCACTCGAGCTGATACCAATGATTGTAACTGCCCCGGCCTATCGGTTGCCCATGACGCCGCTTGAAACCATGAAATTGAAATTCTTTTTCTCGCTCAAATTTGATTTCGGGTGGCCTCCCCTCGGCGGGGGTCCGTTCGTCATCACCCCCGGGCGATTGCCGCAAAGAATCAAAAATGTCGCGCAGACCTTCCGTGTCATCGATCACAACGAGCTCGCACAAACTCCCGCGTTCCCGCTCATCAGAGCTTTGTTCACCGTACCGGAGTTTGGAATTTCAAACTCCGCAATCGGCGCTTCATTCGGATCCAGCAGCGGGGATATCACGCTGCGCGGAATCCAAGCGCTCGTACTGCTTGACGCCGTGCCACTCAACGACCCGTTCGATGGCGGGATTACCTGGATTGAAATTCCGCGCGTGGGTCTGGCGCGAGCCGAACTCGTCTCCGGCGGTGGCGCGACGGCTTGGGGTAACGGAACACCGGGCGGCGCAGTTCAGTTCTTAACCCTACCGGCAAAAGGCGCTATGATCTTGGAATCCGGCCCTCCACCTGATGGCGGCCCGCCCGATCCCAATCTCACGAAACAGGTCATCAAAAGTACGGGCCAGTTCGCAGCGGGGATGGGCTCACAAGACACGCAAAGCGCAGAGTTTGTGACGTCTCAACCGACGAGCAAGGGGGTTTTGCAAATTCTCGGACGGAGTTCGCATACCGGAGGGTTTTCAACCGTATCGTCCGACCGGCGCGGACCTGCCGATCTCGCGGAATGGGGCCGGGGTTATTGGATCGAAACACGGTGGCGGCAGCCTGTGGGAGATGAAACCGAACTGGTTGCCACACTCCGCAATTTCCATGAATTGCACGGCGAAGGCAGCGCCTATCAGCGCGGGAATTCAACCGGTTCATTCGCATCGATCACCTTGGCCGGACATAGCACGCTCGGGTTCGCTTGGAATGCCCTGGGGTATCTCCAAAGCGGCTCCTCCGCCCACTCCTTCAGCGTGATAAGAGGGAATCGCTCCACAGCGTTCCCATTCCTCGATCAATTTGCGGTGCCCACGACTGCGCTGGGTGTCAGTGGGTCCGGGGCTTGGCGGCCTACGGTTGATTCCCAAACCCACGTTGGATTCGATCTCCGCTCCGTGCGCGGCGAAACCCGCGAGGATCTGGATTTCCGAAACGGGATTTATCATCACCGACTCATCGCAGGCGGCAACCAAAGCTTCGCAGGCCTGTTCCTTTTGCACGACCAAAAGCTCACTCCATCCTTGCACGCAACCATCGGGACGAGAATCGACGCGTGGACCGAAACCAACCGTTTTCGTCGTGACGCCGACCTTTCTTCGCCCCTCCTGCCCTTCGAGCAACATTTCGCCAACGTTCATGGAACGGAATTAAGTCCCAGCGCAGGAATCGTGTGGCAGCCGATCCAAGCCTGGCGTTGGCGGATCAACAGTCAGCAAGCCTTTCGCCAGCCAACCTTGGGCGAACGTTACGAGATCCAAGGCAAAAACAGTGTGGTAACATTTGGTAATCCGAATTTGCGCGCCGAGCATAGTACCACCGTTGAGGTCGCGACCGACTATTCTTTCTTTCGCCCACCTACATCCGAACAAAACCTCAAGTCCCCTTTTCTCTCCTTCGAAGTCCGGGCCTTTCTCAATGAATTGAAAGATCTCGCCGGACACATCACCCTTCCTCGCAATTCGTCGGGCTTTGAACTCCTGGATAGTTTACCCTCCGGATATCGCGGTGACCTTCGGACAAATATTGATCGAGCCCAAGTTCAGGGCTTCACCCTCTTGATCAGGTGGCATCCCTTCGAAGCTTTTTCCATCGAAGCCAGCACGACGGTGAACGATGCCACGCTGGTTCGCGCCGCTTCGAACCCCGTGCTTACCGGGAACAAAATGCCCGAAGTACCGCGCAACACCAGCGCGCTGATTATCACTTGGAAAATAGATCGCTCGTTTTCCTTAAAGTTGCACCCGCATCTGGTCGGCCGGCGATTTTCGGACAGCGAAAATACCTTGCCACTTGATGCGTCAATAGTCACCGATCTCAGCGTAAACTACGCCTTCAATGCACGGACGGAATTTCACTTCGCCGTGGAAAACCTCACTGACCGGCGCCTGCAAACAGATCGCAGCCTTGACGGGATTACTTATCTTGAAGCACCCCGTTCGCTTCGGGGTGGCATACAGCTGAAATGGTAGCCGCCATCGCCGCCATCGACAATCGCCGCTCCACTCGCGCTCACTGCAACTCCAGAAACACCCGCGGCCCCTTCCCGGCTTTCGCCGCGTCGGCGTCTTTTTGGTCTTTTGCGAGGAACAGCCGTTCAGGATTAATTTTGCCGACGTTGGTAAAGTAGTCCCGCACCGCTTTCGCCCGCGCATGGGCAAGCGCAGTCAAGTCGTTGTCAGTTATCTTCATGGTTTCGGCGAGCCGGCCGGTCATTTCTTCCAAGGAAGGTCCGGCGGATAGATCTTGAGTAGCCGGCTTCGGTTCCCCGGCCTTTTCTTCTTTTCCCTTTTTGCCGTCCCGCATTTTTTTAAGCGTAACGACATCAGCCACCCGACCGAAGAATCCCTTCTTCTTCGACGGCGGTGGGGCTTCCGCCACCGGAGCCTTTTCGAGCGGCGCGCCAAATTCGGTTCCAGGCGGAAATTTAGCGACGAACAATTGTTTCACCATGGCCGCCTGCTCGTCGGGCGAAATCACCAGTTGCCCCGGCGGTGGCACCACCGGCGAATTTTCATGCTTCTCCTCCCAAATCGCGCGTCTCACCGTTTGCTCAAGTTTTTTCTGCTTCAACGCATAGGTGTCAGCCGCCACATCGTAGCTGCCGTCCAGACTCACGTTAAGCGCAGGTCGGTTGGTGAGCACCTTGACCATGGTTTCAAGTTTTTTGGTTTCCGCCGGCAGCAGCTCCGCCGCGCCCGGTGAAAAATCCTGGTAGGCCAGCTCGTCCCCGCCTCCGCCAAACATGGAGCCCAACAGTGAAAACGGCGAAGTCGCCGCCTTGGTCAGCAGATTGACCACCACCCGCAGCACCACTTTCCCGATCCGGAATTCAGGATCGTCCAGGTTTCCCTGCACCGGGATATCGATCACGATCTTTCCGTCCGTGTCCTTCAGCAGCGCCACGCCGAGCCGGACGGGCAACTTGGTTGCGTCGGGACTGTTGATCGGTGAGCCAAAGGTAAACTGGTTGAGCGTGATGACCTCCGTCGAATCGAGCTTTTTCCCGTCCAGCAGGAATTTTACATCGAGGGCCAGTTTTCCGCGCGCAATTTCGTAGCCGGCAAATTTGCCGCTGTACGCGCTCACTGGCTGCAGGTCGACGTTGCGCACGTCGATTTTCAAATCCACGAATTTTTTTGCGCCAAGCGGATCGAGTTGCCCTGTGATCGCAACTGGACCGGCGCCGTCCACGGTGGCCTTCAAATCGACGGCCGCTTTCGCCAGATTTGCGGAGGACAATCCGGTGATCGTCCCGCCAAACTGATTAATCGCCGTCTGCACGTTCGGCTGCACGGAATGATCGGCAAAACTGAACTCACCCTCGCTAATCACCACCCGGTTGATCGCGATTTTGGGCAGATCGTTCTTCGCGGGAGTATCTCCCAACGAAACGGTCACGCCATCTTTCGGTGTCTCGGTGCTTTTCATCACGGTCGCGAGATTGAGTGATTTATCGGAGCGAACGACGACCCGCGCATAGGGACGCGACAGCGCCACCTCGTCGACCGTCACGCCGATCGCGGGATTCATCGTCAGCTTGATTCCCTTCACCTGCAAGTCGCCCACGCCCGCCAATTCCTCTTTGTGCGCGCTATCGACGAGCCCGAATTTCTCAACCTGGACGTCGCCCGTCGCGGTTGCGGTCAACGGGCCGCTCGCCGGCATTTCGGCCGCAACCGCGAGCGCAAGCGTGAGATCGCCCTGGGTCAGCCGGGCATTCGCGAATTGTTCCAGGTACGGACTGAGTGGCAGTAGCGACAGACCGGTCACGTTCGTCTTCAGGTCCGCCTTGAGCGTCGGCTTGATCGCGAGCGTGCCGTCGACGTGCACCGTGCCTGAAGGTGCCCAGCCAAACGACAACTCCAATGGCATCGTCGCGCCGTCGGCTAGCGTCACTTTTTTCAACGAAAGCCCCATCCCCGTCAGCCCGATTTCCACCGGACGAGGCGCGGCGCGGTCCTTGAACTCCACCTGCAAATCTTTCATCGCCACTTCACCGATCAAGATATCGGGTAGTTTCTCCGCGGAAGCCGCTGGTTTTCCTGGCGCGGTTGAAAACGTCGGCACGGTCGGAGCCGACGGAATCGCCGTCGATGCTGGCTGTTCCGTTGACGGTGGGAGCATCGCGAGCAAATTGATCGTGCCGTCTTTCTCCCGCCGCACGCGTACGTTGCCGCCGTTCACTTTCACCGCGTCAACCGTGGCTTTCAAAGCGAGCGCGTCGGCATTGATCCGAGTGATATCGATTGAAGGCAAATCCAGCACCAATTCGTGGCTGTCACGCTCGGCGACTTTCAAGTCGCCGATGTGCACGTCACTATTGTCCAGCTTGAGGACCCGATGGTCGCTCGAAAAATCGGCTTCGTAGTGTCCGCTGACCGACAGTTTTCCGTGGGTGATATCCGCATGCAAAAACCGCGACTCATACGGCGAATACTTTCCCAACACGAAGTTCTCCAGGCTCAGGTCGCCCACCGAACGAAACGGCTGCACCCCAATCGTGCCGGACCACGTCAGCTTTTCCCCGGACTCGGTGGTCGCATCAAAATGATACGGCGCGCCCTGGCCACCCGCCGTGTGAAATCCCGTCACGTTAAAAGTGAGCGGACCCACTCTCGTGGCGAATGACTTGGTCCGCGATTTGTCGGCAAAATCCAAGAACGCCTGATCGATGTGGAGCCGGCCCACGCGAATCGGTCGAGCCAGCGCGGACGGTGGCGCGGGCGGGGCGCCCGGCGGACTGAGTCGGTTCAGAATATCGGCAAATCCCAATGAGCCGTCGGGCTCGATCGTCGCGGCGACGTGAAACCCCTCGAGTTCGACCTCGCCAATCGCCCATTGCCCCACGATCGAGGAAAGGGGATCAAAATTCACGTACAACCGGCCCCAGCTGGCGAACGAGGTCTTTGCGTCCTTCTCGCGGATATCGAAATTCTCAAGCGTGAGCGAGCAAGCGTAGGGATTAAACCGAACTTTGCCCACCGTCACAGTGCGGCCGAGCATCTCCGACAGCTGTTTTTGCAACTGTGCCTTCACGATTGCCGGCACGAGGGCGAAACCCACGATCGTGTATAAAAGCAGCAGAATAGTCGCGATCCACAGATTGCGACGAAGACGGGAGGGAGGCGCAGCGCTTCTCATGC
>JAYVMJ010000738.1:0-2115 GCA_043759025.1 Verrucomicrobiota bacterium
GCCGTCATCCGCCGGACCTGACGGTTCTTGCCTTCGACCAATTCGAGCGAGAGCCAGCAATCGGGCACGTTTTTTCGCTCCCGGATCGGTGGATCACGCGGCGGCACGATCGGTGCAGGATCGAGTTGGTGCACAATGCAAGGCCGCGTGGTGCAGTCGCCAAGGGGAACACCGCACGCGAGTCGCGCCAACGCCGCGCTGGTGGGAATCCGTTCCACCTGCGCCCAGTATTCGCGGCGGTGTCCGGCCTCGGGATCGAGCAACCGCGAATTCAAACCCGGCTCGTCCGCAAGCAACAGCAAGCCCTCGGAATCCGCATCGAGACGTCCCAACGCATAAACCTGCGGGGGAAGTTTAAAGTCAGCCAGCGTCCTCCAGCGCGAACCGGGTTCGGGCGTGAATTGGGACAGGACACCGTAAGGCTTGTGCAGCGCGATAAGCACACTCCTTTACTGGACGGTTACCAGCGGCACGCAATTCACCGTTTTCATTTTTCAAATTCACCGAGCGTCCGGGCAATCGTTGCTTGTCATCCCGCGCGGGACAAAGCATTCCTCCTCCTCCTATTTTTATTTCCGTACGAGCGATCTGTTGCGCACGACGCACGCCATGCCATCAACCCACCCGATTCCCGATTCGCTCAAGGCGTTGCCCAAACGCGCCGACGAACTGCGTCAATTGCTGATCAAGTGGTGTGATCAGAATTCTGGCAGCGACCATCCGGCCGGTCTCGCCGCGATGCTCGAATTGCTGCATGCCGAGTTTTCGAAATTATCCGGCGCAAAACTGGAACGGGTCGCGCTCCACGGCACCACGAACAAAGCGTTGCGGGTGAAAATCCGGCCCACGGCACCACTGCAGCTTTTCCTCAGCGGGCACTACGATACGGTATACGGTGCCAGTCATCCCTTCCAACGCGCCGAATGGATCGCGCCGGACGCCCTGCGGGGACCCGGCGCGTCCGACATGAAGGGAGGACTCGTGGTGATGCTGGCGGCCTTGCAGGCGTTTGAGAAAACCCCGCACGCGACGAAAATCGGTTACGAAATCCTGCTCGGACCCGACGAGGAAACCGGCTCGCAGGACACGACATCTTTATTGGAGGAAACGGCGCGACGTCATCGTTTTGGTTTAGTCTTCGAACCCGCCCGCGCCAACGGCGACCTCGTCAAATCACGCAAAGGCACGGGGATCTTCACGCTGACGTGTCATGGTCGCGCCGCGCATGCGGGCCGCGCCGCCGCCGCGGGACGAAACGCCATCCTCGCGCTGTGCGAAATTCTCCCGCAAGTGGCGGCGCTCGGCCTTGATCGCAAGTTGCCCGGTTTGATGGTGAACATCGGCGCAATCAAGGGCGGCGGTGCCGCCAATATTGTTCCCGATCTCGCCGAAGCTGTCATCAACGCGCGCGTCACCAACCCCGGCGACGACATTTTGTTCCTAAAGCGACTGCATGACATCTGCGCACCGATCCATGCGCGCGAGGGTTATCGCTTGGAAATCGGCGGCGGGTTTAACCGGGTGCCCAAGATCGAAAGTCCCTTTGAGGTGGCATTGTTCGGCAGCTGGCAGCGCTGCGGCGCGGAACTCGGGCTTACGCTGGACTGGCAGCACGTCGGCGGAGGCTCCGATGGAAACATCCTCGCTGCGGCCGGATTGCCCAATCTCGATGGCCTCGGCTGCGTGGGCGACCATCTCCACAGCCCGGAGGAATTCTGTTATTTACCGAGCTTGGTGCAGCGCGCTCAAGTAGCCGCGCTTTTCCTGCATCGCGTCGCGGCGGGTGAAATCGCATTGCCGGCTCGAAACTGACGAGAGGCCGCGCGAGTCAGTTTGCCGGCAGACCGCCAAGCTAGTTGCCACTGAGGTCATCTATTCACTTTCTTGGCAGAAATTCTGCGTGGGTGGTGGATGCTCTAAAAAAAACTCTTGGAAAGTTACAGCTGTGAAACATCCCGTTCTTGTGAACAACCACGGGGGGTAGAAGGCTTGACTACGCCAAAAGCGAGGCGTTCGCTTCGCCTCATGACTGCGTCAGGCGACCAACCTGAGTCAGGCAAATAAGCCTGAAATTCAACACCGACTGCATCCTGCATCATGCAAAAATCACTCGTT
>JAYVMJ010000739.1:0-3561 GCA_043759025.1 Verrucomicrobiota bacterium
GTTATGTCGGCCGCACCGCGATCAGCGACGAGCGCATCGTCGAGGCCAACGACGACACGGTGACGTTCAAGTACACCGATTCCGCGACGCAGGAGCGCAAGCAAAGCACCGTGAGCGCGGATGAGTTTATGCGCCGCTAGGCGGCGGGGAGCCCGTCCTTCATCGGCCAGTAGGGATGAGGGAAAGAAGGTCCATTGATTGAATGGGCAGACAGCAGACCACTGACGATGGAGCCGCGAATTCTTGTCATTCGGCTTTGATTATTCGGAAAAAAGAAAACCCGTAGCCGATCGGCCAACCGGAAAATGGCCCGTGGATCAGCGTTTGACTTGCGCAACCCGGCCCCGGCGCGGCACAAGATTGCATGCCGCATGATGTCACGCTGATCACGACCATTGCCGTCGGTTTCGTCCTCGCCTTCATCCTTGGTTTTGTGGCCAACAAATTCCGGCTGCCGCCGCTCGTGGGCTATTTGCTGGCCGGTGTGGTGATGGGGCAATGCCTGCCGGACGTGATGGCGACTAATTCGATGACGAGCCAGTTGGCGGACATCGGCGTGATGCTGCTGATGTTCGGGGTCGGCTTGCATTTTTCCATTCCGGATTTGATGGCCGTGCGCTGGGTCGCGATTCCGGGCGCCATCTGCCAAATCATCGTGGCGACGGCGATGGGTACGGCGATGGCGATGTATTTCTGGGGCTGGACGCTTGGTGCCGGCTTGGTGTTGGGGCTCTGTTTGTCGGTCGCGAGTACGGTGGTGCTATTGAAGGCACTCGATGAGCGAAATGGCGTGGAAACCCCGAACGGGCGCATCGCGATCGGATGGCTGATCGTCGAGGATCTGGCGATGGTCGTCGTGTTGGTGCTGCTGCCGGCTTTTGCGGAAATGCTCGGCGGGCACGTGCCCGCAGGGGGACACGAAGTGGGTGGCTCGCTGCTGGCGTCGCTGGGCAACACCGCGATCAAGGTGTCGGCGTTCGTTTTGATCCTGCTGTTTTTCGGGCCGAAAGTAATGCCGTGGTTGTTGCGTCAGGTGGCGCGCACCGGTTCGCGGGAACTCTTCACGCTGTCGGTGCTGGCGGTTTCGCTCGGGATCGCGTTCGGATCCGCGGAACTGTTCGACGTTTCATTTGCACTCGGCGCATTTTTTGCGGGCGTCGTGCTCAGCGAATCCGACTTCAGCCATAAGGCCGCGGCCAATTCCCTGCCACTGCAGGATGCCTTCGCGGTGTTGTTCTTCGTCTCGGTTGGCATGTTGTTCGACCCTTCGATTCTAATCCGGGAACCGATGATGGTGGCGGGCGTGGTGGCGGTGATTTTGGTGGGGAAGGCGCTCGTGGCGCTCGCGATTGTGGGCGCGATGGGGTATCCGCTTGGTACGGCGTTGACGGTGGCCGGGGCGCTGGCGCAGATCGGGGAATTCTCGTTTATCCTCGCGGGCCTCGGCGTGAGTTACGGATTAATGCCGGTGGAGGGTGTGAATCTCGTGCTGGCGGGCGCGCTGATCTCGATCACGTTAAATCCGCTGGTTTTTGCGCTGGTCGAATGGATCGATCGCTCAGTCCGTGATCGTCCACAGCCCAAAGTGCAGCTGGATGACCGTCGCGCGGAACGCTTCGATCGATTGCGCGCCCAACTGGAGGTCGCGCGACTGACGCTCGAGAAGAAAATGCATTCGCACAAGACTTTCAGTCCGGAGGAACTGGTGGCGCGGTTTCCGCTGTTTGCCGGGCTCACTCCCGAGCAACGCGAAACGTTGATTTTGCATTTTCTGCCCAAGACCGCGTCGCCCGGTGAACGCATTATCCGCTCCGGCGACAAGGCGGAGGCGGCCTATTTCCTATCTGCGGGTGAAGTCGAAGTGGCGGTCCGTGGACGCCAGATAAGCAAGTTGGGCGCGGGAAGTTTCTTCGGCGAGATGGCGCTGCTGAGCGGCGACCGTCGTTCGGCGGATGTCACCGCTTTGGATTTCTGCAAATATCTCGCACTCAGCCAGCGTGATTTCCGCCGGTTTGTGCGCAAGTATCCGAGCGTTTATGAGCAAGTCGTGGCGTTGGCCGCGGAGCGGGGCAATATGAACCGGCAATTTCTCGACGATCTCGCCCACGGAACGGCGCCGCCCCTCGCGTGAGGTGAGAAGGCGGCGGCGCGAGGTGTTTGGGGTTTTCCGATGAAAGAAACGGGACGACCTGCTGAAGCGCGGATTTCTTCCCGCGCTTATTTCATCGACGATTCCAGCGCCGTGAGCAGTTGTTCGACGGAGAATGGTTTGCTCAGCACCGCATCGGCACCGAGGTGCTCGGCGGTTTTGAGGTAGACGGACGACATGCTGTTGAACCCGCCGGAAATCGCCACGATGGGAATATCAGGCGCGTGACGGCGGATTTCCAAAATCGTTTCAATGCCGTCGCGCTCGGGCATCAACAGGTCGGTGATAATGCCGTCGAGTTTGGATTTTCGGAAAATCACCATCGCTTCGTAACCGTTGCCTGCGACCGACACAGCGTAGCCGGACATCTCCAATGCCTTACGGACGAAACTGCACACCATATCGTCGTCATCAATGACGAGGATATGTTTCTGCGCCGGTCCGCCACCGGGCTGGCCGGGAGGGAGTGGAGACGCAGATGAATCATCGGGTGTGTCGGGCATGCGGTTGTTACGGACAAATTCTTTCCATATGAATTTATCCGCAATGGCAATCTTCACAGGCGGGCCGGCACGTTTTATTTATTTCGATGAGTGGCATACGAGCGGGACTTGTAGCCAGCTGCTGCGCTCAAACCGCGGGATTTAATTCCGTGAGTAGAAATTGTTCAATTGCCGCACGGTTCAGGCCGGTGCGCCGCTCAACCCGATCAAACACTTCAGCCTCACTGCCATGGACGTAGGCGAGATCGTTATCGGTCAGATTTGGGGTATTTTTCCCGTAATTTTTCGCGAATGAGTGACCATTGTTGCATGAGGAGTTGGGTGCTAATGGTTGGTTTATGATTTTTCCCCGACGAATAGTGCGAATGAACAGAAATTATTTTCTCTCTGCCCCCTCATGTTGCACGACACATACCATTCAATTCAAGCTGGCGAACAACAAAACGCTGCCTGGAAGGCTTAGGCTGTGTCTGGTAAATAAACCTCCGGAAATTTTCGGCCACCGATCTGCAAAAGGGTTAACCACTGATGATTTCGCTGAATGGCAGACGCGAAACCTGCAAAGTCTCCTCCGACTAATCGTCTTTGCCGCGCCGAAGCCCTACGCGAAGGCGGGTCCGGATTTAATTTCGGAGGCGTCCGCTGATCGCGGACGGGGATCATTTTGCTTGAGTTCTCTGCGTTCTTCGCGACCTCCGCGTTTAAATTCCGATTGATCGGGAAACGTTGCGCGACGAGCACGCCACCTGCGATCGGATCAAAATGAGAGGGAGGCCGGCGCGAGCACCGGCCCTGTTGCAAGCGAGGAGAGTTATTTCCCAGACACAGCCTAGCAGCCTGTCGGACTTTGCCGACTGAAGGCGTCTACAGATAAATATTCGCCTTCGAATAAATTTTTGCGGGCAAATA
>JAYVMJ010000740.1:0-5382 GCA_043759025.1 Verrucomicrobiota bacterium
GCGCGCGTGAATCCGAAAACGTGAAGCTGCTGCACGTTGTAACTCTGAGTGAGGGGTTGGGGTTGGAGGAACCGTATGAACAAAATCATACGTCGCCCCATGGTTGGGGCAGGTGTTCACTCTAGGCTTATGCGCCCACCCTGAGAATGTGTTCTCGGGACAAACAAATTAAGATCCGTTTCAAACGCCGCCAGCTGTGGCGGCCAAACCGAGATCGTGATCTTGCGTCGCTTCGATGGCGTCATCGACCAAAGGCGTCAGGCCACCCCTGCTCTCCTTGCGAAATTTTCCGGGCGTTTTTCCCACGAGCCGCTTGAACACGACGCACATGTATTCCACGTACTCGAATCCCGTATGCTCGGCGATGTCCTTGAGCGGGCTATCCGTGTGCTGGAGGAGGCGCTTGACCTCGGCCATCTGCAGCCGGCGAATCTCCGCCTGCGGCGAACGCCCAATATGCCGGCGCAATCCGCGTTCCAACTCGTGCCGCGGCACGGCTGTACGTCGCACCACTTCCTCAACGGAAATTCCCCGGCATGCGTTGTCGCGGATAAAACGCAACGCGGTCGAAAGCCGGCGGTCGTCCAATGCCAGCATGTCCGTCGACTGCCGCGTCACCACCCCGAGCGGTCCGACCAGCGTGCGATCGCGGAGCAACACCTCGCCCTTCATTAGTGCCGCAAGATTTTCCGCTGCGATATAACCGGCCTGGCACGAGTCGAGCGGGATGCTGGAAAGAAGTGGCTGCGCCATTTCGCAACAGGCCCGGTCGTCATTCACGCCGAGCACCACCAAGTCTTCCGGCACGGAAAGCCCGCACAGCTTGGCCGCTTCCAACACCTGCACCGCCCGGTGATCGTGGCATGCCATTAAGGCCAGTGGCAGGGGCTGCTGCTTCAACCACGCCATGATGCGCATCCGCTGCTGGCTGCACCAATCAGGCGAATAGCGGAAGGCGCCCTCGGTTTCAAACACGGCGCACGATTTTCCCTGCAGCGCCAAGGCCTCGACAAACCCGGCCTTTCGCTCCGTCGACCACAGTTCGTTGGAAAACCCGCAGAATGCGAAATTGGAATAGCCCCGCTCCACAAGATCCTCCGCCCCGATATGACCGACCGCGACGTTGTCGGGCCGCACCTGCGGAACTCCGGGGAAGCACAGCGCGTCGGTGAGATCGACCAATGGCACGTTTCGTTCAGCGCAGGTCTTGACCAAGCTGGGCGTGGTGTGCGCGCAAATTACACCATCCCATTCCTGCTCCCAGAGATGCTCGGAACGACATTCAAACCCGGTGTCGTCGTCGACGAACACGGACCATTGTTCATTCATCCGCTGATACTTCGCGATCCCACGCAGCATCGCGCCGGTGTCGGCGGAAGGTCGCCGGAAGACCAGCAGCACACGAAATTTCGGGTTCGCCTGCATCAACCCAATTTTCGACGTGTGTCCCGCCATTCAAATGCGGGACTGGTCGGAACAGAAACTGTAGGGGTTCGGGGCATGGTGCTAACTGCGAAATGGAAAGCTCGATCCATCTCCGGCGCCAGAAGAATACTCCGCTCCGCGAAGGGGAGGAAGCAAGCTTTCATTCACTCGTTAGAAGTGATTCTCGCACATTCTGGTTTAGAGCGAAAAACCATCCGCTTAACGGCGGGCGATTTAACCAGCGAACAAGATTCCTTGCCTTCACCATCCGCGACTGCTCCGGTGCAATCCGACTGCGATCAGCATGTTTACCCAGGCAACCATCAAGGACGTGGCGCGCGTGGCCGGAGTGCATTTCACCACGGTTTCGATGGCTTTGCGCGGACATCCCGCCATTGCCGTTGCGACGCGAACCCGGATCGAAGGCGTGGCCGACTCGCTGGGTTATCAACGCAACAAGGTATTTTCCGCCCTCAGCCAGCAGCGCCAAGGCCATCGCCATCTTCCCGAAATCCCAACCATTCTCTACCTTGGGCGCGGGCGCACCGAAGCCGATTTTCTGATGCCCCATCACCGGCAGCTGGTCGCCGGCGCAACGCGCGAAGCAAAATCCGTCGGCTATCAACTCCGCGCCCAGGCCGTTGGTCCCTCCTCTGGAATTCTGCCCGAACGGCTGCAGACCCTCCTCTCCCGCACCAACGCCGTCGGCGTGGTGATCGGCGCGTGGGATCCCACTCTCGAGGTGCCCGCGATCAATTGGAGTGAATTCCCCGTCGTGAAAATTGATTCACGTCACGTGCCGGCGCAGGTGCCGTTCGTTTCCTTCGACCAGATGAAATGCGTGGTGGATAGTTTTCATAAAACGCACGCCCTGGGCTATCGACGAATCGGGCTGGCGCTCGGCGAGAAAGACGAAGACGGGACCGACGGCTTGCATCTTTCCGGCTGGCTGCTGGCTCAAAACGAATTTCCACGGCTGGTTAAAAATCCTCCGCTGTTCTTTCCTCCGCAAGCCACCCAAGCTTCCATTCTGCCGCTGCTCGGTTCGTGGATAAAAAAACACCGGCTCGACGCCATCCTCTGCAACTGGCGCTCCATCGCCAAAATGCTGCGTGCGCTCAACGATCCGGCCTCCGATCGCCTTGGCTGCGTTTGCCTGTGTTGCAGTCCCAACGAACCCGAACTGGCCGGCATTGTCCCAAATTTCGATCTGGTTGGGCAGCGGGCAATTTCCCTCCTCGGCAGCCTCATCAACACTCCGCGCAACGAATCTTCATTTGCACCCCTGACCTGCTACGTTGACGGATCCTGGCATGACGGCCCCTCGCTCCAACCCAAACGATAAAGCCCCGCTGCCGGCGCGGCCGACCATGCGCGACGTCGCGCGTCTGGCGGGCGAGGTGCATCCTTCCACGGTTTCGCTCGCCTTGCGCAACAGTCCGCGCGTATCCGCAAAAGTGCGCGACAAGATCCAGGCCGTCGCGCGCCGGATCGGGTACCGGCGCGATCCCCTGCTCGATGCCTTCAATCAACACCGGCTCAAAATCGTGCCGCAACGCGCACCGCGCCACATCGCCGCGATTTCGGATTTCTCCTCGATGGCGGAACTCATGGCGTCGCCGCTGCATGCAGCGGCCCGGGCTGGGGCCATCGAGGCTGCCGCACGCCTGCATTGCCGGCTCGATTTTTTCTTCTGCGGATCCGGCCAACCCAATGCGCGCCGCCTCGACGCCGTCCTCGAAGCCCGCGGGCTGCGCGCCCTCCTGATTTTTGCTGTCCACGCGGACTCGAGCGCGATGGATTTCGATTGGTCTCGTCGGTGCGCCGTCGCCATCGACTCGCTGCAATTGAGCACGTTCTTTTACCGGGTGACCCCGGATTTCATGGAGGCCACGCGATTGCTGTGGCGCCGGGCGTGGACGCAAGGTTCCCAACGCATCGGGCTTGTCCGTTCGAATGCCGTCGACCCCGCCACCGAAGATCGGGCCGCCGCGGGTTTCCTGCTTGAACAATTGCGCCATCCTCAAGCTGAGCCCATTCCGATTCACCACTTTAGTCCCGGTCGGGCTGGACACGCCTCCTTCACGAAATGGCTGCACAAGTATCGCTCGCAAACCATTCTCCATACGTCGTTGCTCGCTAAAAGCCTCCCACCCGTCGTCAGCGAAGAATCAGTGCGCTGTTTAGTCTTCGATGCACCGAGTTCCGATCAGCCGGGAATCTGTCCCAACTACGCTGAAGTCGGCCGGCGAGCCGTCGAACAATTGGTCACCCTGATGCAGACCAATCAACTCGGCCTGCCCTCAGCGGCAGTGTGCACTTACGTACCGGTTAGTTTGCCGATTTAGCCAGAACTACGATCGTCGAACCCGCCGTCGCAACATCCGATTTATAATGAGTGCGCTGCCCGTGTCTTGATTCAATCGACCGTCTGTTCCCCATTCCCTGCCCACCCATGCGCACCACCCCGTTTCGTTTTCTTTTGTCTTTCGCCGTGCTCAACGCCCTCGGTTGCATCGCTCTTCACGCGGAAATTTTCCCCACGGACCTGACCCTGACCAATGAGGCGGCCACCCTCCGTTTCACGCTCGCGGTCAAAACGGGCAAGGCCAGCTACCACGTGGATCACCTCGGCGCATCGGGCCAAAGCACACCTGTGTTGGAAACGTCGCCGCTCGGCCTGACTCGCACTGACGGCGATTTCACGACCGACCTGATGTTCGTTTCCGCGTCCAAACCGGTCATCATCGACGAAACCTACCCGATGATCGCGGGCAAGCGTTCGCAAGTCCACCACCGCGGGATCGAGCGGACTTTTACTTTAAAAAACAAACTGGACCGCATCCTCACCGTGACGGTTCAAGCCACCGCCGACGGCGTGGCTTTCCGCTATGGTTTCCCGGGACAAAGCAGCCAGCTTCGTCAACTCACCGGCGAAACCACCGGCTTCAAACTTCCCGCCCAAGGTCGCGTGTGGCTGCAACCCTACGATAAAGTCGCAACCTGGTCGCCCGGATACGAGAACCGCTATCGCAATGGCATCGCCATCGGAACGGCCGCACCCGCCGCCGAGGGCTGGGCCTTCCCCGCGCTCTTTCACACGAACGGTCTGTGGGTGCTGATCACCGAAGCCGGACTCGATGCCAACAATTATGCGTCGCACCTTCAACCCGACGCGACCGACGGACTTTATAGCGTGCGTTTGCCAGAGGAGCCCGAGACTTACGGCGTCGCGCCCCAAGCCGCGTTCATTTCCCTGCCGTGGGTTTCCGCGTGGCGGACGATCATCGTCGGGGAAACGCCCGCCACCGTCGTTGAATCGGATTTGGTTAATAACCTCTCCGCACCGAGCACCCTCGCCGACACCAGCTGGATCAAACCGGGGCGCGCCGCGTGGAGTTGGTGGAGCGACATGCAAAGTCCGTCCGATTTTAAAAAGCAGCAGACCTACATCGATCTCGCCCACGATCTCCATTGGGAATATTCGCTCGTCGATCTCGGTTGGGATCGGATGAACAACGGTGGGGACGTCAAACAACTCGCCGCCTACGCCAAACAAAAAGGCGTTGATTTGATTCTCTGGTACAACTCGGGCGGAAAGCACAACCAGGTGCCCGACGCCAATCCCGAAAATAAAATGGACGACCCGCTCGTGCGCGACGCGGAGATGACCCGAATCGCCGCCTTCGGCATCAAGGGCATCAAGGTTGATTTCATGCAGAGCGACAAACAATACGTCATCGGGCTATACTACGACATCATGCGCGACGCTGCCCGGCATCATCTGCTCATCGATTTTCACGGTGCCACGGTGCCACGCGGCTGGTCGCGCACTTATCCGAATCTGTTGACCATGGAAGCCGTTGCCGGTGCCGAACAGTACTGGGATGAACTCTACGCGGAGGACGCGCAGACGTTGAACACAATCTATGCCTTCACGCGCAACGCGGTCGGCCC